>CAZZYE010001528.1:0-1508 GCA_964658145.1 uncultured Stigonema sp. | reverse complement strand
GGCTTAACCAGGCTCAGTTCGGTCAGGGCTGCCATTGTCAGGAGGTAGTTCATCAGCAACCTCAACTGTCTTGATATCTTTATTGATGAAACTAGGCTTGGTTCTCTCTGGTTTAACTGTAGTTCGAGTAGTTGGTTTTTTACTGTTCATATTTCAAACCATTTTATTACAGCAATTAGGGTAAATAAACTGCATCATCTGGGGCAATCTACTGGGTAATAAACAGAAAATAGCTGTAAGAACAAATTTAACTACGTTATGGTTATTGCAAATTCCGGAAAATTTTCCCAAAAATTGCCTAGCCCAAATAAGAAAATAGAGACGCTTTGATGATTGCGTCTCTAAGAGGAGGAAACCATAAAATAAAGATTTAAAATGAAAAAATCAACTTGAAAATTTGTCGCCAATAATCAAATTCAAAGCTCAGCAACTTTCACCTTTCCACCCTGTTTTTTTGGCAAGGTCGGCTTATTTGTTTGGTTGTTATTAACATCAGACATCAAACCTGCCTCAGTTTGGTCAGGTTTCCCATCGTCAGAAGATTTTTCAAAAGTCATACATAAACACCGGATTATTTAGAACTGTCTACAACTTGAGATACACAACCGTAAATTGCTAATCCGGAAAACAACAAAAAATAATCTAAAAGAACCCCTCCCCGGAAGCGGGGAGGGCTGGGTAGACTCAAGCAAATGCAGAAAAATCTAGATCGGGTGGAATATCCTGAATACGCCCAGGACCGATCGCACGTAAAGCTTCCCTCAGAGAAATATCGCCAGTATACAGAGCACGACCAACAATCACACCAGTGACGCCTTGTGGTTCTAATGCCAAGAGACTCAAGAGGTCTATAATCGAACTTACACCACCAGAGGCAATTACAGGAATAGAAACTGTAGCAGCGAGTGAGCGTAAAGCATCTAAATTCGGTCCTGAGAGGGTACCGTCACGGTGGATATCGGTATAGATGATGGCTGCTGCTCCTAATTCCTGCATTTGTACAGCCAGTTGGGTGGCAAAAACTTCTGAGGTTTCTAGCCAGCCGTGAGTCGCCACCAGTCCGTTACGAGCATCAATACCGATAATAATCTGTCCTGAAAATTCTTGGCAGAGTTGTTGTACTAGCTGGGGTTGTTCTACAGCAATGGTTCCCAGAATCGCCCGCTGTACGCCTAAATTAAGTACTTGTTGCACACTGAGGCGATCGCGCAACCCTCCACCAACTTGAATTGGCACCGATACCGCAAGGGCGATCGCCTCGATAGCAGCTTGGTTAACTAATTTACCTGTTTTCGCCCCATCCAAATCAACTACATGTAATCTTGTAGCTCCTTGTTCAACCCACTGTTTAGCAACCTCAACCGGGTTGTCGTTAAAAACTTGCGCGAGCTCGTAGTCTCCCTGGTAAAGTCGCACACAGCGACCTTCTAGTAAATCAATTGCCGGAATAACTTCCATAACAGTCCTAAAAGCTAATTATTTGTTGGGGAGTGGGGAGTGGGGAGTGG
>CAZZYE010001527.1:0-1512 GCA_964658145.1 uncultured Stigonema sp. | reverse complement strand
GTCAATAAAAAATTAGTATGACTTCAACATTACCCTTACCTGACCCTGAGCATAGTGATACGCCCAGCCCGGAAGGAAATTCCCTTGACTGGGATCAAGAACTAGATAGCGCTATTTTTAGCTTTGAAGACATTCAAGCTGAACTAAACTATAAACAAGCACAAACAGCACTGCGAAATTTGGTAGCCAATTTCGACCTCAGCCCTCAGGAAAAAGAAGGACTCGAAACGGAAATTGCTGATTTGGAAATGATGCTCTTGAAGTTAGACCGGATGGTGGTGCAGATTGCTGCCTTTGGTATGGTCGGAAGGGGCAAATCTTCCCTACTTAATGCTTTAGTAGGGCAAGCGGTGTTTGAAACAGGTCCCTTGCATGGTGTCACCCGTGATGCCCAACGAGCTCGTTGGAGTATTACTGAAGAAGCGATCGGGGAAACTGAACGTACCTTGCGAGTCACTCTCAAAGCAATCGGTCAATCTCAGGTGGAGTTAATTGACACTCCTGGGTTAGACGAAGTAGATGGTGAAACTCGCGCCGCTTTAGCCGAACAGGTAGCAAAACAAGCGGATTTGCTTTTGTTTGTGATTGCAGGCGATATGACAAAAGTCGAACACGAAGCCCTTTCCCAGTTACGCAAAGCGGGTAAACCGATCTTGCTGGTGTTTAACAAAGTAGACCAGTATCCAGAAGCAGACCGGATGGCAATCTACCAAAAAATCCGAGATGAACGGGTGCGGGAGTTACTCTCACCGGATGAAATAGTCATGGCAGCAGCATCGCCATTGGTAAAGACGGTGATTCGTCGCCCCGATGGTACAAAAGATCTACAGTTGCGTACAGGTACTGCCCAAGTCGAGGAACTAAAACTGAAAATTTTAGAGATTCTGCACCGCGAGGGCAAAGCTTTGGTCGCTCTCAACACTATGCTTTATGCTGATAACGTGAATGAGCAATTGGTGCAGCGAAAACTGGCAATTCGTGACCAAAGTGCAAATCAGTTGATTTGGAAGGCTGCGATCGCCAAAGCAGCTGCGATCGCTCTCAATCCGATAACGGTAGTAGATATTCTCAGTTCTACAGCAATTGATATTATGCTCATTCTCGGTTTATCGAAACTTTATGGCATTACCATGACGTCCGTTGGATCTGTAAAATTGTTACAAAAAATTGCCCTAGGTATGGGCGGTATCAGTGCCAGTGAACTGGTGGCAAACTTCGGCTTGAGTTCTTTGAAAACTTTACTTGGCATTTCTGTACCAGCCACTGGAGGTGCAACATTTGGTCCTTATCTATCGGTGGCGTTAACTCAAGGGGGAGTGGCAGGGGTTTCTTCTTATGGCATTGGGCAAGTCACCAAAGCTTATCTAGCCAATGGGGCTAATTGGGGACCCGACGGTCCTAAAGCCGTAATTAATAAAATTTTGGCAACCCTTGATGAAAGTTCAATTCTCAACCGGATCAAGGATGAATTGGTTAAAAATGTTAGTTGTTGATTGTTGATTGTTAATTGCT
>CAZZYE010001526.1:0-1513 GCA_964658145.1 uncultured Stigonema sp. | reverse complement strand
TTTAGTATGCCCAGATTCAACCGAAAGTAACTACGTAGAAGCACGGTTATCTTTGCCAGTATGACAAGCTATGCTGTAAAAAATTATATTTAAATTCGCAAATATATGCTGTTTCAGTTTGCGCCTGCAATTCTGGCGGGGATTAACTCGGGGATGTATGAAATTGTTCGCGATACCGCTACAGGACAATTACTGGGTATAGCGAGAGACAAGGCAACTGGTCATTTTGTGGCTAACGCAGTTGGTCTTGCAAGCAATGGCTTCTCTATCAATCCGCTATTTGCTCCTGCACAGCTAGTAATGGGTGGTGTGCAGATGTTTCAAACGCACAAAGGGTTTCAAAAAACCTATAGAATGCTTGATACTCTCCAAAACAGTGTGGGAGTTCTACAAGCAACTACATCTGTGATTGGTGTTGGAACTATAGCAGGTGTCGCTTTATCAGCAGTGAATCTGCATCAGACATTGAAACTGAGAGAAGACGTGAAACAACTGCGCCTGGAAGTCAAGGATGGCTTTATTGACATGAAAAAAGCCTTGAATGACCAGGGAACAGAAATCCTCCAACGCATTGACCAAGTTGCTCAGGATATTGAGTTTAAGCATCATCGCACGATTCTAGCCCAGGCTTATGGGCAATTTATTCAGGCAGTTGACTGGCTCAGAAGTGCATTGAGGTTACCAGATGCAACTGCCAGGAATGCAGCTCTTGCTGGTGTAGAAGGAATGTTACGAAAGGCTCTAGCAGATTATAATAATCCTGAAATATATAAAGATACCTGTGCTGCGGGAAGACTGCGGAGACTGGAGTGTGCTTGGGCAATGGACCAGACAATTACTCTGACATATCAATTACAGGGTGTATATGAAGTGGTGAGCGATCGCCTCTCCCATCTCCAAAATAAAGTCCGTCAAGAGATGCTCTCTTTAATTGATCTGTGTCAAACTGATGATGAGCTAGATTTTCTCTTCCCTGAGATGGTGCGGATTTACGAGCATGATTTAGCCGTACTAGAATCGTGGCAGAATGATGTCAATTGGCAGCGATCGCTTTCTCCATCAGAACTAAAACTGCTACAAAGTGCCGATTTCCGAGATGAAGAAGTCACTGTTGGCTTAGATGCGATCGCCAACAAAAATGTTGATTCAGTACCCCCAGAACTATTGCTTTATGAGAATCTCAAGCAAAAATCTCATTTAGTATCCCTGCGAGATCAGCTGAAATTTAAGTTCAATCCTGATTTACGTCGAGGTTATGAATCCTATATTAGTGAGCAAGCAACAGCATCTGGATATAAAGCTTTAGCCCCTTCTAACTGGCAAGAAATACCAGATTTCACTGTTGCCAATCTCTACTGGTACTTCAAAGATAAACTTGAAGCATTAGCCTGAAAAAGTGCTTGAGGACGATCGCCGCTAGTCAGAGGCTGACATCTTGCACCTCCCTTGTGTTCGTGCTGGTGGGCAGTGCCCACCCAGCCCTTTCAACGCGAACAGATGTACTAATAAGTCA
>CAZZYE010001525.1:0-1516 GCA_964658145.1 uncultured Stigonema sp. | reverse complement strand
AAAAAAAAGGGGCTACCACCAGTTTATGCCCAAACCGCCTTGGCGGTTGCTATATATGTTGTTTGGGACGGAACTCGATAGCTAGCTTCGACGAGAGTTTCAACTGACTCGGGCGCGATCTCCGTACTGTAAATCAACCGGGCGTGGCAGTTGCCAGTTGTGTTTGATGTTTACCATGTCTATTGCTGCCAGAATGAATTTCATTTCCTCCTGGGAGGTTGCATTTGCCAGACGATCTAGCTCGTGTGATAGCTCAGCTTGGTGACTATTCGGTAGTCGAGTAAGTATCGTCCTGAATTCTTCAATCCAATTTATCAGGTTTTTAGCCACACCCTGTCCTTAGCATTAATGAACACTTTTTTAAGGTGTCACACCAAATACTTCAAAAGATGAAGCCACCTATAAGAAAGCATGAAGTCATCGCGATCGCCCAATGAGAATTACCCGCGCCAGTTTGGTGACAGTGCCGAAAAGAATGGCAACTCCCAAAGCGATCGCTACAATAATCGCTCTGGAGGAGACTAGCCATTTTCTCTGCGCGACGCCCTTCGGGTTCGCCAGTTGCCTACGGCGGGAAACCCGCCTGCAGCACTGGACTCACCAGTCGCCTAGGTCGGGCTAACCCTCCTCATGCGCGCTGGCTCCTCTGCGGTTCGTTAAAAAATATTATGCGATCGCGCAACAACAGCTTCATGCTATAACCGCCAAACTTGCTTGAGAACAGCAATGAGTTTTTTCTGTCGTCTCTCAATGACTGCGGGTGTCCATTCATCTTCTTGCAGCACTTGAGTCGTCAGGGCAAAAGGTGAAACACCTGTGTTCGTTGTGAAATACTTCTCCTTTTTCTTCTGAAAGTCGTAGTTTTGCGCCTCACTATTTTTCCTACGCGACAGCAAAACTAAGTTTCCCAAACGATGTACGTATTTCTCTTGTTCTCCATTAGTAAAATTTCTCAACCATACACTGTTAGAAGCTGGATTTTGCGGAAGGACATGCTCAACGGTAATGGTCGGGAATTGATAAGTAGCTTCGCCCTCTGAGAGCGCAGCATCTAAGCGCAGTAAAATAAAGAGGCGAATTCTTTGAATTAGATAAAGGTCATCATTGAGAACCTTAAGAATATTACGCTGTTCTTGATCTGTAAGCTGGAGAGGTGAATCATCTGTATACAGGTTAGCCCCACCCTCTATTGCACTCAGCAATTTACTGTAACGTTCAATGCGCTCATTGATATTAGCCCGTTGAATCATCAGCCCTGCTCCAAGGCGTTCCAAATCAGTAAAAAAACGCACCAGTTCATCAGGTTTATTATGCTGTTGCGATAGATAAAGAATTGCTAGCGGTATCCAGTCAGAATTATCTACCTGCTTTAACCACTTAAATATTCCATTTACCTCCTCTGCTCTTGTAGCACTTTGATAGGCTAAGTTTTTGATGTCGTAAAAGGCATTGGCAAAAAGGACTAGTACAGCACGGCGTAAATAAATAGACCATTAAATTGCCAATACTTTACCTT
>CAZZYE010001524.1:0-1517 GCA_964658145.1 uncultured Stigonema sp. | reverse complement strand
TTTGAGTAATCTATTATCTTTAAAGTCAATCAGCTTTAATTCGCTTAATTTTTGCCTCACAACACTAAAGTGTACAGTGTCTAATAGAGTACTTGCAAATGTTTCCGAAGGAATATAAGAAGGGCCAGTAGTCTTTTTGCCTCCAAAAACACTTTCAATTCTTTGAGAGCCAGTTCTCGATCCTATTATTGAACGATATAAGGAACCAATTCCCCAAGTAATTTGGCGAGGAAGTCTTAGCAATGTTCCTTTAGCCTCTTGATTAATGTTAGTAATTAAAGGATTGCTATAAAGTTTATTAGCTAACTCGATAGCTTTTTGTTCTTGATTATCAGTATCACCAGATAAAAGAACTTCAACAGATTTTTTTAAATGTTCGGCTCTCCACTGGAAAAGTGTAGCTATAAGTTCCTGAAGTTCTGATGCCAGGAGACTCATGGTTAAATAGACAAAAATTAAGCCAATGATAATGTCCAGAATAAAAGGTAGGTTCATGGATATTAGTTCGCTCTTGCAAACGTGAGTGGTAGAGCAGTAAGATTATATGCTAGTCTATATTGGCAGGTTGTTAAGCTTATTTAAAAATTTAAATAAATTTAAAAACAGAACCACCTGTTACTAGGAGTCCGTATTACAGATAAATGGCTGCTGATTGTTTAGGTTTGAATTTAATTCACAAGTGTTGCAGGCGGCCTTGCCACATTCCCTTTACGAGATGTAACAAGGCAAGCTCAGCGTAGCATCCTGTCACAAATCGTTGTGCTTGCCTAAGGGTACGCCGTTCGCTAGGCGATAAAGTAGGCTAGCGGCGTAGCAGGAAATGCAGTAACTTATCAATTCTTTGTGTAACCTATCTAAAAATCAAAATAATTGTCCGGAGTATGGACTATCAAACTTTTGCTAGTGGCGGTTCAAAAAAGAGGATTCGAGTCCGCGAATCTTGGGTTGACATTTTATGGGTATTGGGGTTATTACTGGCTGCTGTTGTTCTGTTTGGGATCAAGTTGGGCAATCTGGCTTTACGAGATTGGGATGAAGGAACCGTTGCCCAAGTTGCCCGCGAGATTTGGCAGGCCTCACCTGGATCTTTGAGGTGGCTTTACCCGACCCTCGGGGGTGAACCCTATTTGAATAAACCACCTTTAGTACATTTACTAATAGCCAGTACTTACGCCGCATATGGCGTAAATGAATGGACATCCCGCCTACCGGGGGCAATGTTAACTGCTGTCTCTGTGCCACTACTATATGGCATAGGTCGCGAACTATTCCCACAACGAAAGAGTGCCATTTGCGCAGCTTTGATTTACCTAACTCTGTTGCCAGTTGTGCGCTTGGGACGTTTGGCGATGCTGGATGGGCCAGTGCTGTGCTTCGGCATGTTAATGATGTGGTGCGTGTTGCGCAGCCGCCGCGACTTGCGCTATTGCTTGGGAGTCGGTATGGGGTTCGGGTTGATTTGCCTTACCAAAGGCATTATGGGGTTGTTGCTCTTAGCGATCGCTCTTTTGTTTCTC
>CAZZYE010001523.1:0-1528 GCA_964658145.1 uncultured Stigonema sp. | reverse complement strand
TGCACCAGTTGCAATAACGCTATTTTTGTAGGGTGGGCATTGCCCACCATTGACCGATCAGGCCTATTTTTACGTTGGTGGGCAGTGCCCACCCTACACGAACTATCGAATGGTGCAAGATATCAGGTAAATGACTTATGATTTAGGTTTGACCTCTCCCCGCCTTTGACTTGCGTCAAAGTCTCCCCTCCCCTATTAGGGGAGGGGTTGGGGGAGAGGTCGCTTATTATAAGTATTCAAGCGAACATGATATTAGCGGGTGAATTTGGTGGTAGTTGGAAGGAGTGGTTAAAAATATTCCTATCGCTATTAAATACGAATTATACGACTAGGAATAATTCTGAGTATCAGTCATCTAGAGTACAAGAAGAAGCTCATTCTATAGTCCGCGCTGTGATGGGAGAATTAACACAGTATAATGAGTCGGACGTATTGTTAAAAGAAATATTTTCTTGGCAAAGGCATCCAGATAACCAGTATTGGCAGTGGATTTTAGAATGTTTCCGCTCATATTTCTCCTAGTTGTGACGAAAAATATTGATGATATAAATTGCAACTCGGACTCCAATCTTCGCCTTGTGTCTTTACTAACCCCATGCTCTGTAATTTAAACGCCTCATGGGATCTTAGCCTCACAGGAGCGATCGCCGTTACTACCGTGCGGAAAGTAGCAGCTAGTTCTGGATGTTGTTGTAAATTCCACAAATGCTGTCGCAAATGGTCGCGGAATGGACTAACTTCCGTCGATGCTATTTGCAAAAGTCTCTCTAAAGAAACTTCCTGACTTTTAAGATAATGGAGAGCCAAACGCACCAGATGAGGATGTCCACCAATCAAACTCATAAGTTGCTCAACCTCAGTTCCCGCCCAATTCAGTTCGTAACGCCGTGCTAGCTCAATTATTTGCTCCCGGTTAAACTCTTCTAAAGCAATAATCCGTCCCACCCCTTGTAGTGGGGAGTAATTAATATCCAGGGAGCTATAAACCTCTGTGGAATGTACCACTATCAACCGGAGTTTTTTCCAAATATCACCACGATGATCGCTCCGCCTTGCTAAATCATGCCATGCTCGTACTAAGCGACAAAAATCAGTGGCAATTCCAGGTTGTTCAAAAACGAAATCGACTTGATCTAAAGCCAGTACTAATGGATGACTGCATTCTGGAAGTAAATACTCTTCAAAGTAATTTGTCGCATTATCATTACAGCCATAAATTTCATCCCAATAATCATCTAAATTATTAGGCATCCCTAACTGCTTACTAACACAAGCGCAAAAATATCGTAAAAATATGTGTATGTCAGAGAAGACATTACTATTAGTTTCAAAACTCAAATTTACAATTTGGTAATTCTGTGTTTCTGAAAAAGCCAGAATCCTTTCCAGTAAAGATGTTTTACCCATCTCTTGAGGTGCTTTAATGCGAATTAGCGCTCCAGGATGCTGTATCGTCTCGTAACACAAAGATTCAACGTATCCCCTCAATAGTTCGGGGTAAACAATTATGTATCCGTTCAGGGGGGGC
>CAZZYE010001522.1:0-1528 GCA_964658145.1 uncultured Stigonema sp. | reverse complement strand
AATACTTATGTACTAAATGTGGCGATCGCCTTATGCCAGTTGCGTAAGTCCTGTCCATGCTCGGAATTTAACAGTTGGGCATAAGTCGTGGGAAGATGGGCAATACTGGCAGAGCGAATCTGCAACGGTGCATTCCTCAAGTCAACTACAGAAGGCAAATTTTCCATCCACTCTTGCATCCACTTTTGCACTCGACAAGATAAAGCTGTGACATACCAGCGGTAGGAGGTGTTTGCAGATAATTGTACTTGCCTGCCGCTACTGATTATCTCTCCATTTAAAGCAGAGATAGTGAAGGGTTTCTCTGACTCTCCATCATGGAGGTAAGCTGAAAGTTCTGGGTCTATTGAACGCATTTGGTCGAGAAACCAGGCGTGAAGTCCAATAGTGTGGTGCAAACTTTCCAACGTTACTTGCCCCTAGCAGAAACCCCCAATTTATTGGAATGTTGGGATTTTTGCTACGAACGTAGCATTGGCTGTGTCGGTATCCTCAAGGACTGGCTATCGAGAACTTTAAGTGCTGTTTTAGACTCAGATGAAAATGCACTTACCCTCACCCGCTTTGATCTAGAACGTCATGCTTGGTCGAGCGAACAGTGCATGATTATGCTTGCCGAAGCGCGAGAAGAGGAGAATATTAATACCTTAACCCGATCTAGTACACTGCTCGTGATGATTGGGTCGAATTCGCGGTGGCGCTACGCGCCACCGCGAATTTGTCATTAGCGATCGCACTAATTTCTGGATGAAAAACACCCGGATTTTGATAACCCGCAACTTGGGTTAGTATGGTTGTAACAGAATTCAACAAGATTTAACCAAAGGAGCAAACACCATGACAATCACTTCAGAAACTGTACGCTCCATCTTTGCAAAACTCTCCAGTGAAGCACCAGGAGAGTTTTTCCAGCATGTTGCAGACAATGTCAGTTGGACCGTGCTAGGCACCCATCCACTCGCTGGTCTCTACACTTCCAAACACGATTTTCAGGAGGCGACGTTTGCTCGTCTTGGCAAGCTCTTCGACGGTAGCTTAAAGTTATTCACCCGCCAAGTGCTGGTGGATGGAGACCAAGCAGCCGTTGAACTCTTCGCCCGAGCTACTGCCAAGAGCGGCGTGCAATTCAACAATGACTACTGCTGGATCTGTCGTTTTCAGGGCGAGCAAATCGTGGAAGTTCGCGCCTACCTTGATTCTGCACTGGTGGCGGAAGTGATCGAGCGCGGATGAGTGGAAGCTGCCATTACCTGTAGCCGCTGGCAATACTAATCACTCTGGCTTACAAACAAGACAATTTTCGACTCAATATCGAGGATAGCACCATGACAAAACCAGAAAGTCACATAGAGATCGTCGCGACTGGGTTTGGCAATCAGGAAGTGCTCAAGGCTGTACAGAATATCAAATCTGCTTTCCTAAACCTCTTCCCCTAACGGGGACGGAAACGATAGGTTGGAACCACATATATCGGTTGCTGATATTCTTTCCTAAACCTCTTCCCCTAACGGGGACGGAAACATTTGAA
>CAZZYE010001521.1:0-1535 GCA_964658145.1 uncultured Stigonema sp. | reverse complement strand
TAATGGCTAATGGCTAATTGCTAATCTGACCTTAGCTATTACCAGCCCTAACTATAAAAGGAGTGCAACTTACGTTAGTATTATTTTGCGCAATATACTAGGGTGTAGTGTGTTAAAATTACTCACTAAATGTGACTACCTGCTCAAAGAAACTTTTTTGGGTTTGCAACGTGGCGGATGGATGAACTGGGCGGCGATAAGTACGGTCACGGTGTTACTATTTTTATTTGGCATCAGTCTGCAAACTTCTTGGCAATTAGAAAAACTGCTCAACCAATTCGGGAGTCAGTTAGAAGTATCAGTTTATCTCAAGCCGGGTGCGCGGAGCCAAAGCATTGAGCCACTTGTGGCGACTCTGCCAGATGTGGTAGCTATAAAAACAATCACAAAAGAGCAAGCTTGGACTAAATTAGTTCAAGAACTGAGGATTTCTGATATTGAGGGCGCTACTAGGGAGCTAGGTGATAATCCTCTCGTTGATGAGATCAAGGTAAAGGCGCGCAACTCTTCTATTGTACCAACTTTAGCAACGCAACTAGCTAAATTGCATTCTGTTGATGCGGTGCAGTATGTGGATGAAGCAGTGAAACGCATTGCCCAGTTACATCGAGGTTTGAACTGGATTTCCCTGACAATTACGATTATCCTGACGTTAACTGCGATCGCCGTCACCACAACCACCATTCGCCTGATCGTCATAGCGCGACACCAAGAAATTGAAATTATGCAACTTGTAGGTGCAACTTCAGCTTGGATTCACCTGCCATTTATTTTACAAGGAATTACTTTTGGCTTAGTCGGAGGTGCGATCGCTGGATTGCTCATTACTCTGTTTCAACAGTTTCTGAACAAGTTACTAGCCAATCAACCCGAATTCATCCAATTTCTCACCAATGGTTTGCAACTCACCACAGCACAAACTCTACTATTACCCCTAATTCTCCTAAGTTGTGGTGCAACAGTAGGATTATTAGGAAGCTTATTTGCCGTAAGGCGATTTGCGCGCATAGTTAAGTAATTAAAAGGGAACAGGGAACAGGGAAATCCCCATAATTAAAACGCGAAACGCGGCAGTCTTGGAGATTTGTACAAAGTGTGCATTTTTTTCTGGCGTCCTTCGGGTTCGCCAGTCCCCTAGGTCGGGCTGACCCTCCTTCAGGGCTGGACTCACTACGCGTCTCCAAAAAAAATATTTTTATTTTTTTTCATAAATAAATTTAGGGGCTTGTACCCTGGATCTGGGCTTTGCTAACTTCTTTTCTGTTCCCTGTTCCCTGTTCCCTTTTTTTTGTAATACTAGTTCATTAATACTATTCACGCTCAAAGTAAATTAGGTTTGGCGATCGCTGAAGAGGGGACATCTGCTTATACTTTGTGCTTCTCTCAATTGAGATCGTAGCGATTAGGTGGTGACATCTGAATCAGTTCAGAAAAACGTGAATACTTGACCGCATTCGTAGGGGGAAATTCCGCCGACACAGCAAGTAACCCAATTTTTATATCCTGGAAATAAATCACACCGCCAATACGTCCTT
>CAZZYE010001520.1:0-1536 GCA_964658145.1 uncultured Stigonema sp. | reverse complement strand
TTGACGCTTACACCCAAGAAATTTGGGCGTCGGCTCCTTAAGTTGACACCAATGAGCACTGCTGTGCCCCTACCGTTTGTGTGTTCATTTTGTTTAAGCTAAGAGTTACTAACCCTTCGACAACACCAAACTAATCAAACTATCAACCAAGCGATCGCGTCCCAACGGCATCATCTCATTACCATACAGCATTTGCTGCACCATCACATACGACACAAGGGAACCAAAAAAAATTTGTGCCATAGCCTCTGGATCAGTAATACCTAATTCAGAATGGCAAGCAAAATAATGGCTCAGCAATTGTCTACCGCGCTGAATAACAGTATGAGTATAAAGTTTTGCCAGTTCTGGAAAGCGTTCTGACTCCGCAACAATCACTCGGAACAATGCCAGATAGTCGGGATTATCTGCAACCTTCGTGAAATAGGTTTCGGCAAGCTGACGCAGTAACACCGCTGGTTCACCTTGTAATTCTTCAATCACAAAAAAACTACAGAAACTAGCGATCGTCACCCATTCCATCAACGCTTTAAACAGTCCCTTTTTATCCCCAAAGTAACTGTAGATGGTTTGCTTAGAAACACCAGCTTCAGCACTGACTCGATCCATACTGGTTCCCGCATAACCCTCTCTCAAGAATACCCGCATGGCTCCTTGCAAGATCTGCTCCTGCTTCTGATTGAAAGCAATTGAAGGCGTTTCAAAGTCAGCAGAGGCTTTGGGCATAGGTTAAATATTAATTTTCTTTGGTATCAGTAGCATCATACTAGACTGTCTAGTATGATTATGTCAACCTCTTTATTATCCGTAGTGACCGAGGGTACGATCATGACTCAGACTGTACCAAAAGAAAGTATTCCCAATGCAACCGCATTACCTAGGAAGGAGCAGCGTCGCAAGATACCGATTCCTTTATTGTTGATGGCGGTGCTGGCTGCGTGTGGCATTGGCTATACAATATGGCGTTTGCACTTCGCTTGGGGCAGCGAATGTCCTGTTCGTAAGCGGACGGATTGAGGGCTACGAAACTGATATCGGGGTGAAGCGATCGGGACGAATTGAGTCAATTGTCGTGCGGGAAGGAGCAGCAGTCAAGAAGGGGCAAAAATTAATCAAGCTGGATAACAGTAACGATCAACTGCTGCCATCGTGTGGCGTTAATGTACGGTGGACAAATTCAAGAAATTGATACTCCTGCGTCCTTACGCGCCAACTTAGGCTTGCATCGTCTAGAAGTCCGCACACCAAACCTGGAAATGACCGAGCAAGTCTTATCACAGACTACAGCAAATATTGTGGACGTGCAGACATTTGGCGATCGCCTAGATGTGCTTGTCCTCGATATTGCAGTCGGTGAAACCGAGGTGCGGGAACTACTGCAACAGCATCAATTACCATCTCCTAGTATCGAGCGTGGCGAACCTACCCTTGAAAACGTCTTTGTTACTCGTCTGCGGCAGCAGGGATTAACACCGCAATTTCTGCCGTTTCCGCGCTATCGGGGAGGGAGTAGGGATAAGGGAGATAGGGAGGATG
>CAZZYE010001519.1:0-1543 GCA_964658145.1 uncultured Stigonema sp. | reverse complement strand
CGTTAATCGACACAATTAAAAGCCAGCAATCAGATTTGAACTGACGACCTTCCGATTACAAGTCGGATGCACTACCACTGTGCTATGCTGGCACGGCTGCGATTAGGGCGGGGCAAAAACCTCGTACCTTCCTAAAATATCACACTAGATTTAGATTATATCACAACTAAGCCCATTGTCAACCATTAAACTCAAAGAAACATATCCGTGGAGTGAGCGTCTTGCCCACCCTATCTTTAGAACAAATGTTTTAGAGTTATTTGTGTCTGTGTACTTACTTGATTGTTACCATATTACTGATTTTTGAGCTTCAAGGTGGAGTCGTGGGTAATAAAAGTATGATGAATTGCAAACAAATTTATGATTTAAATCACTAATAAAATTGATAAACTAATATATAAGATTCCTATTGGATTTTTGAAATACACGTAGGTATGGCTATGCCGCACAAAACGCGGAGATGGTGGGCAATGCCCACCCTACTTAAGATTTTTCACGCTCTGATTTAGGATTCTTATAGTCAATAAAGCTACCTTAAATTATAAACAGGACATAAAAATAGCTGATAGCCTTAAAAGGCTCTATTTTTTGACACGCCTGAAAGAACGGAAAGATATAATTGTTCTTTAAAGATTTGGAAGCATGGCAGCGTTGAACGGACGAGATTTATTAAGTCTGGCGGACCTCAGTCCAAGGGAAGTTCAAGAACTCCTGCAAATGGCAATCCAGCTAAAATCACAAAAGCTGAAGTTGCAGTGTAATAAAGTGTTGGGGCTATTGTTCTCCAAAGCTTCAACTCGGACACGGGTAAGTCTTTCCGTGGCTATGTATCAACTTGGTGGACAAGTAATAGACCTCAATCCCAATGTTACCCAAGTCAGTCGCGGGGAACCTTTGCAGGATACAGCACGAGTTTTGGAGCGATATCTGGATATTTTGGCAATTCGCACCTTTGCACAGCAGGAATTGGAAACTTTTGCTCACTATGCCAAAATTCCCGTAATTAATGCTTTAACCGATTTAGAGCATCCCTGTCAAGTATTGGCTGATTTATTGACAATCCAAGAATGCTTTGACACATGCTCTGGGCTAACCTTGACCTATCTGGGCGATGGTAATAATGTTGCTAATTCTTTAATGCTAGGCTGTGCTTTGGTGGGGATGAATGTGAAAATTGCCACACCTAGCGGATATGAGCCAAACGCTGCCATCATAGAAACAGCACGCGCGATCGCAGGCAAAAAAACTGAAGTCATCATAACTCATGACCCAGAAGCAGCAACAAAAGGTAGTAATGTACTTTACACCGATGTTTGGGCAAGTATGGGGCAAGAATCAGAAGCAGACGACCGCATGCCAATTTTTCAACCTTACCAAATTAATGAGCAGCTGTTGAACCTTGCTGACCCAGAGGCGATTGTTTTACACTGTCTACCAGCACATCGCGGCGAAGAACTCACTAATGAGGTAATCGAAGGTCCCCAGTCACGAGTTTGGGATCAGGCAGAAAATCGCATGCACGTTCAAAAGGCTTTACTTGCCA
>CAZZYE010001518.1:0-1544 GCA_964658145.1 uncultured Stigonema sp. | reverse complement strand
CTTTTATATTAAGGCTTTAATTCCCCTTTGGATCTCAAAATAAGCGAACGTACAGGAATTAGTCCGCGCAGGCGGACTTTGTTCGTGTAGCCGCGATTTCTAATCGTTTGGTGTTTTTGCAAAAATGGGATGCTCCCCCATGAAGCTGCGCTAAATATTCTCTCTTAGCCCCCCTTAAAAAGGGGGGTTGGGGGGATCTGATTTATGGCAACTTCACATAGAACTGGTATAACTATATTAACTTCTGTTAAGGACTTGGAAGCCAACTAACAACTAACATTTCGTTCGGATCATGTCTAAAAGAATTTCTATTGGTTTCCTAGTGTTGTTTCTTGGTGTCCAAGTAGGTATCACCCTAAAACCAGCTAAAGCACAAACACAAGTTGCACCGACAACTACTACAAAATCAATTTGTCCTGCCCAACTAGGATCAGTTGTGGATGCTGTAACAAATCGTCCTCAATTCAGTCGTATGCGTTGGGGGATTTTGGTGCAAAATCTCTCATCTACCGAAACTCTTTACAGTCGAGATGCTCAGAAATACTTTACTCCAGCTTCTACTAACAAACTGCTAATATCAGCTGCAGTACTACAACAACTAGGTGCAAATTTTCGCTTTCGCACCTCTGTATATGGCAGTGGCGATGGTATTTTGCATGTTATGGGTAGGGGAGATCCCAGCTTAACTGATATTCAACTGGTAGCTTTGGTAAAGCAGTTGAAACAGAAAGGTATTCAGTCCGTCAAGCAACTGATTGTCGATGATACTTATATTCGAGGAGAAGTTGTTAATCCCTCCTGGCAATGGGAAGATATAGAGTCAGACTATGGCGCACCTATCAACAGTCTGATTCTGAATCAAAATGTTTTTAACTTAAAGCTAGTGCCACAAACTGTCGGTAAACCTGTGCAAGTCATTTGGAATGATACTACCGAGGCTAAACAGTGGCAAGTCATAAATCAATCGGTAACAACTGCGGAAAATCAACCAAAGAACGTTAATATTACCCGCGACTTGAAAGGACCAATTTTGCGAATTCAAGGACAGTTGGCAGTAAATTCTGATCCTGAGTTAGTGAGTTTACCAGTGATTGCTCCTGCTGAATACTTCTTGCGGCACTTCCGCAGTGCTTTAGCAGCAGAGAAAATTACGGTGGCACAGGCATTTATGTCAACTGGTAGTGACAAACCAGAACAGGAATTAGCTGCTGTGCAGTCTCCTCCATTATCGGAATTAGTAGCACAGATGAATCTTAATAGTTATAATCTGTTTGCAGAAGCGTTGCTAAGAGCGATCGCGATCAAAAAACCAATAGATAAAAATCAAACGACTGCTGATGCTGGGTTGGAAGTTATGAAGGCAACGTTAACCCAGTTGGGAGTTGATCCAGCAAGTTACGCTTTAGTGGATGGTTCAGGTTTATCTCGTAAGGACTTAGTTAGTCCAAATGCTTTAGTGCAAACTTTGCTCTTGATGGCAAAATCACCAGCAGCATATGTAGATCGAGCTTCTTTACCCGTTGCAGGTGTAAGTGGTACACTAA
>CAZZYE010001517.1:0-1560 GCA_964658145.1 uncultured Stigonema sp. | reverse complement strand
CAGGGTGGCGATTGTATGTGACTAATGCGCTGACTACTAAACTGACATTACCACAGGCCGTAATGTATTACCGGGATGAATGGCTTTTGGAGCGCGGGTTTCGCCGTTTTAAAAGAGGTTCTTTGCCAGCCTTGCCTATTTACTTCCAAAACGAAGACCGAATCACTGGCTTGAATCGCTCAGGTCTTAGCACCTCAATTGTGGAAAGGGGCTATCGTGGTCATGGATAATCTGAGGGTGCCAGATCGCGGAGCGTGTAAAAATTGCCATCGAGTCCGTTGGTGCATTCGTTAAGTTTTAGCAGAATTACTCTCCTGATTTATCCCCCATAGAACTTTGTTGGTCGAAACTAAAGCAATTTCTCCTTTAGAAGATACTAATGCATCAGGACAACGGCTACTTTCTCTCATATTATTAATCTCCCTTGCTTATACAAGTGCAACAATATCCGGTCAAAAAATTAAACGTATAGGTGTTCAAAAATATGTTGGACGAATTAAAGAATCTAAGCGGACTGTTCGACGACATAGTAGTTTTTATATTGGTCTTTATGACCACAATTGGGTCAATTTCATGGAAAATTCCTATGAATTAGTCGCCGAATTATTGATATTAAATCCTAATAAGCGTAAGTATTACCAGCAAGGAGAGAGAGCTATGAGGCTTATTCTATCTGCGTCCTAGCCCTTTTTGTCCCCCCGTAAGGTATATACAATAGTCTGATTGATGGTTGAATTGTATAAGTTGATTAAATACGACACAAAAAGTAGTCAAAATAATTTCGCAATATAACTCTTTTGAGAAATTAACCAAGAAAGCGATCGCCCCGTGATCGATTACGATTATTTTTGCGAAATTGACAAGTATTTATTTTCAATAAAGCATGAGTTTAATTACTACTCCTAAAGGATTAAACTTGCAACTATTTGTAATAATCCAATTCTTTGTGAAGCTGCACATTATTTTGACCCCTGCGGCACCTCCCCAAAGTATTGGGGAGGGGGTGGGGTTCTTTCTATGCATCTTCATACAAAATTGGTATAACTCAGTTAAAATACGTTTTAATTACAGTTTCTAATTGCGATAGAAGACTGCAATATAATTGTATAAATCTAGTAATGAAAGTATTACTACCAGCAGCAAGGATAAATTGTTTTTAAAAGCAATGATATTTTAAAAAAGGTTTAAATAGTGTGTGATTTGTATAACTTCTATTAGAACCTTCAAAAGGTAGAGGTTATATTGCGAGAAATTTGTAACTATTAAATGTGTAGTAAAAGAAACTCAAGCTGAGACATTCATTGGGTTAGAGATGCTACTCAGTAAACTTCATAGATATCAACAAGCGTAAAAATTATTTTTTGACGGCTCCTGATTACGCAAACAATTAATTAACATGAGTAATTTAATGACCCATTTTACGTTAGATACCGCACTGGATGCCCACAATGCGGTAGAGCAAGGCACATCGGTTGGCAAAATCGTAATCGACATTGCAATATGAGATAAAGTCATGACCACATTTCACACAATCTCAATCGATGGTTTAGATATCTTCTA
>CAZZYE010001516.1:0-1574 GCA_964658145.1 uncultured Stigonema sp. | reverse complement strand
GATGCGCGTAGTTCATTTGTTCGCATTGAAAGGGCTGGCACTGCCCACCCTACACTACTTAAAATTTTTCATGAATGATTTAGGATTCCTATATACCGCTCTGCGTTCAATAAGCGTCTAAAATTCCCACTAACGGGACTTAAGAGCGGCAAAGATTTGATTTTTTTTTAGGTATATCGTTGATGTTTTTTTAGTTCGCTCTACAAAGAAAGTTAGGAATTATTAATATCAATTCAATAGAAATGTCAAGTGAAGTCAAAATTAATACAAATTTCATCAAGTCTTTACAATCATTATTTGCCTAAACTTTAATGTTCTGTCAAAAATAGATCATACGTTTCGCTCATATTTTGATATTTAATTTTTGGGGTTTTCCTGTCAATGAATAACACGAGTATTAAAATTCCTTTTGTAGACCTTAAATTCCAGAACCTACGAATTCAAACTCAACTACAACATGCAATCCAAGCTGTATTGTCCAAGGGAGATTTTGTTTTAGGGCAGGCACTCCTTGATTTTGAGACAGCATTTGCCGCAGCATCTGGGACAGAATATGGTGTAGGTGTTGCCTCAGGAACAGATGCGATCGCCCTTGGCTTACAAGCATGTCATGTTGGACCTGGGGATGAGGTGATTTTGCCAGCCAACACCTTTGTCGCAACGCTGATTGGGGTGCTACGCGCTGGAGCTTCACCGATTTTAGTAGATTGTGACGAACAAACAGCTTTAATTGATTTAGAAGCAGCAGCACGGGCAATTACGCCGAAAACTAAAGCAATTATCCCCGTGCATCTTTATGGTCAGATGGTATCGCCAAAGCAACTGTTAGACTTTGCCGATACGTACAAAGTGCTGATCTTTGAAGATGCAGCACAAGCACACTTAGCCGAAAGAGACGGATACGTGGCTGGTTCAGTAGGGATAGCAGCAGCTTTTAGTTTCTACCCCAGCAAAAATTTGGGGGCATTTGGAGATGGGGGGATAGTGTTGACACGAGATCCAGATGTAGCGGAAAAAATGATACGCTTAAGAAATTACGGTGCATCCCAAAAGTATTTTCATGTTGAAATTGGTACGAATAGCCGCTTGGATACATTGCAAGCAGCCGTGTTGCACCAAAAACTGCCATACCTGCCTGAATGGAATCAACAGCGTCTGAATATTGCCCAGCAGTACGATGCAGAACTAGCACCCTTAACATCAAGCGGGATTATTCCCATGCAAAACCACAGCGACAAGGGACATGTTTATCACCTTTATGTGATAAACATGGATGATTGTGCTATACAACGTCAGCAAGTTCAAGAAAAACTCACTGATTCCGGAATTCAAACTGGTATTCACTACCCAATTCCCTGTCATCTCCAACCAGCATTCATTAACTTAGGCTATGAAGTCGGGGATTTTCCTTATGCCGAAAAGCTGGCAAAGCAAGTATTATCGTTACCGATGTACCCTGGTTTGAGGAATAGTCAAGTAAAAGAAGTTGTAGCGGCGATCGCATTAAGCGTCAGTACTGAACAAAAAAATTTGTTATGTATTTAATTTGTTAATGGTTAGTTGGTAGTTGGTAG
>CAZZYE010001515.1:0-1581 GCA_964658145.1 uncultured Stigonema sp. | reverse complement strand
CTGGTGGATTATTGGTGGCACTTTTCTCTGGTTGGTTGGTCCCATCAACACTATTCCTGTAGTAGGCGAAATTGATGATGCTATTGTACTGACTATCTTTGCTACTGAAATGTCTCAAATCGTTTTGGAAAGCGTTAAAAACAACAAACAGCAAAAAGATTCAATCCTCACAACTGAAGTTACACCTAGATAATGCGCGAAATAAGGTCACGCCCCGTAACTTCAGTTCGGGGCAGAAAGATGACACTCCTCTGTTTTAACTACGCGCTTCTTTACCGTGATAGAGAATTGCTATGCTTGTGCGATCGCCTTTTCAACACTACCGTGCAATGCTCTGGCACACGTATTCCTAAAGGGGAGTTAGTGCTGGCTGCACTAGGATCGGCAAACCATGATGAATCAAAATTTCAGCATCCAGAAACCCTAATTCTAGACAGACCAAACAATCAGCATTATTACCCCATGCATAAATGCATGGGCTTGAATAATGAAAAAGAATATTTTTTTTCATTAATGAATTAATTTGCTCTGTACCCTTAATTTATTAATTACGAATTACGAATTATTCGGTAAATGCTCTATTTCTTGTCACTACACATCGCCTATTCTTCACACAACAACCAAAAACCACTATCAGTAATTCCCGAATCATCAGGTTGCACCAATAAAAAGTGCAGTCCCCGGCTTTGCTGTTTGCGCTGTTCATAAACCTTACCAGAGAAGGCGACTTCCTGATCTTCAAACGTCGCAACAATCCACCTGTCTACCAAACCAGCTTCTAACACCAACCCATCAGGCGCACCTGCTACATAATTCAGCGCTACAGGATCAGCTTGTTGTAACCATCGTGCCAAACGCATCGATTGCCGTCCACCATATATAATCACACCAGGGACGGGTAACGTGGACGCCAAACCCAAATTTATGGGCAAGAGAAATTCTGGCATGTGTAAAATTGGAATGGGGCGATCGCTAAACGTCTCTACTACATCACCAGCAGCAAGTGTCGCAAAGCGCCACTCTTCTCCCCAAAGCAATTCTGGTAACGGTGCAGGTGGTGGTTTATCCAAGGAGATCGGATAATGCTTTTCCTGCAACCACTGCTTTAATGCTAAAGTGCGGCGGGTTGGTTCTACAGAAATGCCTAAGCTGCTTGCAGCAAGTTCAATTAAACTCAAACACTGAGGACGAAACACTTGAATGACATCTGGTAGTTGGGCAGTAGCTGCTTTTTGCAGTTGAGACGCAACCCAACTTGAATTTGCTTCTCGTTGGAGACAGCTAGCCTCATACTCCGAGGTGCGAGTTGGGTCACAAATCAACAACTCCCATAATACTTGCCCTTCTGCATCCTGCTGGGGACGACGATAAAAATCAGCCTGCCAAATACGCATTTTGTTTCCGCTTCAACAAATCTCGTAAAATCTTGTTTGATCAAAGCAATAGGACGATGCCACAGGTAAGCCTTTCGCAAGACGCAAATGGGGCTATTACGTACTTAATATATATAAACTTATATAGGAATCATATTTAATTTTTAAAATATACGTAGGGTGGGCACTGCCCACCAAAACACGGATC
>CAZZYE010001514.1:0-1581 GCA_964658145.1 uncultured Stigonema sp. | reverse complement strand
AATTCTTGTACTCCCTACTCCCCACTCCCGTCCTGTAGCCGCTTTTGCCATTCAGCATCTATTTGTGCAGAACGTGAAACTTCCTGTTCTAATAAATCAGTTTCGGTGGAGTACACCAAATCTTGATTCCCGATGACTTTTTCTTTTGCAAATTGCTGAGTGTAGGCGATTTTTCGCTGCAAAGAAGTATCCGCGCTTGCAATGTACCTTGCTCGTCCAAGGCGATCGCGGTTGCGTGTAGCAATTTTTTTATTGCGCCACTTAATCCAGAAATAGCGCACTAATGGTACGCCTAAGAAACCTGTTCCATAAGCCAGCAGCAGCCAGTAAATCCCTTGCACAAAAGCAACAAGTCCACCTACCTGAGCAGCTACCGTACCGTTTCGCAGCAAATTTCCCAGCACTAGGGCACCGACAAAATTCACTACACCCAACCCAGCACTCAGCAGTATTTGTTCTGAACTCGCGGCACTAAAACGCCAAGGCAATTCTTCTAGATACTCCGATATTGACTGACGACGTTTGGAAGCTGCACTCACTTGCAACTCTGGGAAGTAATATATAATCTGCCCCTCAGGACTTACCGCTGGTTGCCCATTAAAGCGAGTGAGAACGGGCAGCATATAATCTTCGTACTCTTTTGCATATCCTTCCCCGATATTATCGAGATAGGGAGCAATTTGTTCGGCTACCACTGCACCACGGTGATTACGAATCACGGTAGCAATTTCTTGCCATCGGCGTTCTTCTAAGTTGGCGTTAGGATTGCCATCGCCAAACAAAAACGAAAACACAGCTTCAAATAAATTCAGATCGCTTTTCTCCCGCCGCCTTTGACGCTGGCGGGTGTCATAATTTGGGCTTAAATACCAAAATAAATCAGGGAAATAGAAGAAGCTAATACCACCGCTAGAATGGCTACTCCTATTACCATTACCGCTGTTACGATCTGAGTTAGCAGCAGTGATGATCGTGATGATGGCGATCGTTATGAGAGCGATGGAAACAATTAAGAAAATTCCAAAGGAAATCCGAATTAGGTAAAACAGAACGCCCCAGACCTTTTTCCACCATTCCTGCAACCGTAGCTGCAAATATTTATTACGTAAAATTGCCTGGGTGTTTTTAGGGAATAGATAAACAATATCACCAGTATCAGTCACCTGTAAATGTCCGCCCGCCTCCGAAGCGAGGGCTAGTAACCCTTGATTTGCCTCGGCGACATTCAATCCTGCCTGGGTTGCCACATCGCCAACGGTGACGTGATAGCCCAATTGTTCTACAGCTCTTAAGATGGTGGGATTTGGAGCCATTGCTCTGGCCTCCTGTTGAAAATAACTCTTCCTTCTCAAGTATAAAGTTTGATTTTCAGTAACTTGCCAGAATAATATTTTGGTACTCTTGTACTATTATAAGAGTTAACTAGTAAATCCGGCGCGAAAATAAAGCAACCATTCAAGATCTGCGAAAAGGTTATGATGTAATACCGTTCAGTTAAGGCTTTGATCCCCCCAACCCCCCTTGACAAGGCTATCCATTACCCGGATCTTTCTCAACAATTGCAAAAACCACTGTTGGCAG
>CAZZYE010001513.1:0-1590 GCA_964658145.1 uncultured Stigonema sp. | reverse complement strand
GTTTCGGGCTTAATTACGCCGAATAGTGGGCAATTACTTTATCAAGGTGGAGAAACCATCGCTACCAGAAGTAGACTATGAAAAATCAATCCGCTTAATAGCAATTGCACCGAGTTTTCATAAACATAATGAGATAGATAGAAAATATCACAAGTTATCAGTTGAATTTATTTTATTTAATGTGTTCATAGAAACAAATAAGCTTTATTTAAATTTAAAAAATAGAGATTATGGACAAGAATCTAATTTACTAATCCCCTATCCAGAAGAATACACTACTCAAGATTTAGATAATTTATCTCGCCCAATCAATCTACCTCCTCCTCCTAAATTGCTTCAGAAAGTTCTAGAAAACCAAAGTCATGAAAAACAGAAAATTATCTTGAATATAAGGGATAAAGTTCTGAAATTTGATGAGCGAATGGCGGAAAAAACTACCACTGTGACTATTACCTACGGTAAGGACAAAGGCAAAGGTCAAATTTGTAAAAGCCCAGCAAAGCTATGTGCTGGATTTCACACCTCACAGCTTCATGATCGGGATGGATCTACACATTATTACCTGAAAATTTTTCTATATTTACCATTCTTCAAAAAATCTGGTAACGGAGGCGCCATGAAGATAGAAATTGAAACTGATGATTGGCAGAATGTTTCAGCAGTTCGTCTTCCCTATAAATATGGAAATCCTTACGCCAATTATCATACAGGATTAGTTAATATTGAATTTTACCTAAAAATGTATGAAAAAATAACAGGAAAACAAGCAAAATCAAATTCTTTGGATGCACTAGTTGATCTGGCTTTAGAAGAATGGCTAAAAAGGGTGTAATGGGAGTTTGGTTATGTCACCCACCGTCCTGGAAAGGGAGAAGGCATTGGCAGCACCTCACTCTTAGAAAGTTTTAATTCTCATTTTACAACGTCTCTACAAAGCGGTTAAGCGCAAACTAAAAAGCCCTCTCCATTTAAGGAGGACACTTTTGGGTTGTTAAGACGTGATATATCGCGTCTCTACATTAAGTATTAACTGTTAATTATTTGAATGTTAACCTCGGTTGAACTCGCTCATCGCAGTCCTCTCTCTTCCAAGAGTGCATTTGCCCCTTTGTTGTGGTAAATCATGGCAATACCAATGCCAAAATAATTTTCGTTACGGCTTTGTATGGCGTTAAAGAGCGATCGCCCATCTAAGGAATACTCAAAGCCTTTTTCAGTGCTTCTTGTACCGAAGCTAACATATCTGATGGCAATATGCCTAACTGCCGTTTTCACACTGACTCATCAACAGTGGCAATTTTATCAGCCCTAATTAAAGATGTCTTTTTAAGTCCAGTGTTAGTGTAGCCTCAGGCTTCCAGCCTGTAGGTGTTTCACACACATTGACGATGCAAACTAAAAAGCGCCCCCCATTTAAGGAGGACGCTTGTTGGTTGTTAAGACGCGATATATCGCGTCTCTACATTAGATATTAACCGTTGATTGCAGGAGCGGATAAAGCAACAGGTGCAGCTGAACCAGCAGCCAAGTCGAGAGGGAAGTTGTGAGCGTTGCGCTCGTGCATGACTTCCATACCCAAGTTAGCGCGGT
>CAZZYE010001512.1:0-1599 GCA_964658145.1 uncultured Stigonema sp. | reverse complement strand
CTAACTAGCAACTTGGGTTAGTAGGCTTTTTTTCTTAGCAGGTGTCTTGCCTATTTGTACCCAAACAGTCATTAATCCTAAGTTACCATCAAATTTAAACTCAGGTGTGTTGAGGGTGTAGGCTAGCTGTTCTATCTTGTCAGAGTGTTTATTTAGATCTTTAGCCTTAATTAAACGTCTATTTCTGTCAATGTGAAAACTTAGAGTTGCTTGCCACTGATCGTAATCATTGTGAGCGCGGTCTAGAATAATTCCTAGCTGTTCAAAATAACCAATAATGATATTTGCTATCCATTGGTCTTCACGAGTAGGTGTAGACCAATAATGAGGACGTTTGAGAGCTTTGATTTCTTCATCTTTTTGGGCGAGTCGCTCCATAGCCTTTTCCAATTCTGCAATGATGTGTTGCATGTACTGAGGGTTATTGGTGGCTACTTGCTCCGACTCTTCTAGTTTTGCCATTACATCGTTATAACTAGCTTTGCGAGTTTCTGCTAATTGATATAACGAGTTTTCGGATTTTTCTTTACTGACAGCATTCTGACGTTTCCAGCGTTCACTAGCACCCAAAGTTCTGATTAATTTAACTTTTAAAAACGCTAATTCTTCATGAATTTGATTAAAAATGTCTATAGTATTAGTCACAAAATCAAGATTATCACTGCGTTTTATTTCTACTATCCAAGCTTTGTGATTTGCATATTTAATTTCAACTTCACTCTTTAATTCATTTAAAACTTTTAGAATATATTCATCTTTTATTTGCTTGATGATGGTATCTAATAAAATTTTCAACTTTTCAAAGTTTTCTTCTACGTATGCACTCAAAACTTCTTTTATCTTGACTATAAAAGTGTCTAAAGCCACGTCAGAAAATTGTTTTTCTTCAGTTATTTTTCCTTGGTAACTTTCTAATTCTGCTTTAAGTTTTACGATTGAATCTAATAATTGATTGTTAGCTGACTGCGCTTGTCGTAATTGGTTCTCAATCCCCCGTTTTGTCTCTACTTCCTCAGTCAGATCAGCAATCTTTTTATCCTTGGGTTTAATCAAACCTTCAATTTGATTATTGGCATTTTCTTCGTATAGATAAGAACTGCCTTGATTGACTATCGCGATAATGGCACTGCCTCCAGCCACAATCAAAGAGAGTGTTTTAGCGTTGGGATTTTCGTTTCTGACAGCTGCTACAGCAGCTAAGATAGTTAAACTACCTGCAACCGTGTTAATCATAATTCTGGGCTGTCTCAGAGAAATTTTGTGTGTCATAATAATGTTCTCAATTTTCTGTTTCGCGTAGAAAAATGGGGGAGTTCGTACCTCTCCCGAATGGAAGCTCTTTAATGGTTACTGGTAGGATGCGAATGAATGCAAGTTGCTCCAACAGCGCGTAGTGACTGGTGTTAACGAGCTGTTGGAACACTAGTAACAAAAAATAATCCAATGCTAGAGTGGATCGAGCCGTTACTTGAGAGCCTATGAATGTTTGGCTTGCGGTTGACTGCTCTGATTGCTACTCTACCGATATCATTATTATTCGGTAGATGCTGAATCGAGGTGAAGTGCGTCACCCCTACCTAAATTCTGCCAATTTCTGAT
>CAZZYE010001511.1:0-1601 GCA_964658145.1 uncultured Stigonema sp. | reverse complement strand
TTCAGAAATCCTTCCATTGTGCCGATTGGGTAGCCACCCAAAGAGCGAACCCGCTCAGCGATCGCATCGATACTTTCAGTTAGTGCTGTGTAGTGCTCTTCCCAGAGTTGGTGTAGAGTGCGGAACTGAGGTCCCACCACATCCCAGTGATACTTTTTGGTTTTTACTAATAGCAGATAAGCATCTGCCAAATCTTGATTCAACAGATTAATGACACCTTGGCGTTGCTCTTCTGTCAAACCAATATTTACTCTACGCATTAATTTGGCTCCGTAAGCTATCTTCTTTTCTAAATTCACAAATTTAGCGCCGATCCAACATCAACCCAAGGAATGATTATGGCTGATTAATTAGGTTATGTTGATATAGAAGATCGCGCTCATAACTCATAGTTATTCAACATTCAATAATAATTTCGTTTTATTCCACTCATATAAACTTAAGAAACTTTTTAGAAAAATAGGTTAATAAAATAACAAAAGACACCTTGACAACTGTTAGCCATCAAGATGTCTGCCATAAAGGTTTACTCAAAATTTAACTTATAAGAGTGCAAAACACTCTTATAAATATGCTCTAGTGTGACCACTCAACACTGCTTACTTTGTGCCTGTTACTTTTTCCAGAAGACCCTTGACTTCATCTTCCACTGTTGTTGCACCTTGGGAATTCGCTGGACGCTTCTGTTTGTCAATGTCAGCAGCTCCCTGAACTTCGTTGAGTCCCTCGTTGGATTTCTCAGTTACCTGTTGTAGTCCTGGAGGTGCTTGTTGAGATATGTCGTCAGTTAGGCGCTGGGTTTCTAGTAACTGTGTAGTAGCTTCTTCCGGATGACTTGTTGGGCTGGTGATTGCAGCAGCGGGAAAAGCACTAGAGAAAAACACTAAAGCACAGGTAAAAACCGCAATTAGAAAGCGTACTGGTCGCAAAATAGATAAACCAAAACCATTATTTTTCATTTAAAAACCCTCCCAAGACTAAGCAATTCAAAAAATACCAAGGTTTTGAACCCAATAACAGGCTAGCACAATAAATGCCACCTATTGTTAATTTTAATGAATAACAGTTTACCATAATAGGTGTGACTCAAAAATTTTCTCTCAATGCTAACGAGTCAGTCTGACTTGAAGAAATAAGACTATACGTTTTGCTAGTAAATTTTAGCCTTCAAACAACCTAGTAGTGCTTTCGTCCTTACTTGTTTGATTATGGTTAACATTGAGATCTGGCAATATTAAGTCTGTCTAATCTCTTTCTACTTTGAAGACACTAGGTAATTAATCAACCTAAAGACTGAGGTTTTTTCTATCTCTCTGTACAACATAATCACCCTTGAGGTAGATCAGTTATATACAGTTTTGTCAACTAAAACAATAATTACTAATTGCCTAAATTCCTTTATAGCTAAACTACTAATTTTATTAACAATTAGCTAAGGAAGATGGAGGAATCGAACCTCTACAGCATCGCTGCTGTACCACGGTTTTCAAGACCGCTTGCCGTCCATTCAGCGGCATCTTCCATAAAGCGGAAGCTGGAGGAGTCGAACCCCTACAGTTGTTCACTGCACTCCTGTGTTCGAGACAGGTTGCCGTCCTCTC
>CAZZYE010001510.1:0-1605 GCA_964658145.1 uncultured Stigonema sp. | reverse complement strand
TAAAGCGGTAATTGTCGAATTCACGCACAAATAGGGTTTAACAACTAAGTTGGTAAGTAGTCATACTTAAACTAATCCCTATTATCCGATGAAGGTATAATTTTTTATCACTTATGTTTTATTCGAGCCGGATTTTTTTTTATTCCAAACGGATATTTTTATTTAAAACTCAATACAGTTCAGTTAAGACTGAAAGCCACGGCAAAGGCATCTAAATTAGTCTTGACAAAAACCTTGGCAGGTGTATTGACCCAACACCAGAATTTGTGTGGGTTCGCACATTTTCCAAGCTCACCCCTATCCTACTGCCAGTCTCAACTGATAATTTCCTTAGGTAAGTCGTATTGTTTTTGGCAGGACTTAGGACTCACCCCAAACTTCTTACGGAAAGCATTACTAAATGAGGGTAAACTAGCAAAGCCTACTTTCTTTGCTACTTCTGCCACATTCATCTTGCTTTCGATTAGCAACTTGTGTGCCAGTTCCATCCTGTGATCATGCAAGTAGCCAAACACAGTAGTCCCAAAACAATGACGGAAACCAAGTTTTAGTTTGTAATCGTTCAGTCCCACCTGCCTTGCCAATTGTATGAGAGAGGGTGGATTATCTAGATTTTTCAATAAAACTTCCTTGGCGTAGTGAATGCGGTCAATATCTGATAGCTTGAGTGGAGTTATCTTCTGAGGACTCTGATTAATTTTTAACTCTTCCTCAATCAACAAAGCTGCTAGTTCCCAGACTTTACTTTCCAGGTACATTCGCTTAGTCACGCCTTGGTAAGGACATTGGAGAATTTGCTGTACCGCTACTTGCATTCCTGAAGTTTGGGTGTCAAAGCGTTCATAATTCTGTTGGTCGTTATTTCTAATGAGATGTTTTAACTCTGAAGGATATTCCCCAGATGTATCTGTAGCAAAAGAACTAAACAATTTTGAATCTATAGTAATTCGTATGAACTGAACTGAACCCTCAGTAATATCAAGAGATTGAGAAGCTACACCGCTACCAGTCAAACCATATTTTCCAGTTCCAAACGATTTCTTCTTAGACTGGTATCCCAACTCACTGGAAAATTCAAATTCTAAGGATTTCTTATCTTTGCCAAATAAGTTGTATTTTCCAGCGTTTAAAGTGCTATTCCCCACTTGATATGCAATTGGGATAAAAAATTGAAATTCTACTGGATGTTCATCTCGTTCAGGATATTCGATATACAGTGGCGCGTTTAACTGAAAATTGAAGATATGTAAAAACATACACTCTCGTAAACGAGTTGATTGCACACACCCATCTCCAAATATAGTAGGACATTTTAGAATTATGTCTGAATTATCAGAAATCCCATTCTGCCGAATTGGCTCTGTTTGTTTTAATAGTTTGTATAAATCTGCTAACGAAATACTTGTTGTCATCTTAGTAGTAAATAACTGAACCTGTTTGTAATTGACGTTGGGAACTAGCAAGTAATTTAACACCAGAACTGGTGTAATTTTTGTCTACTATACAAAACAAAGAAAATAATACCAACATAGTTGATATCTGTCAATCATTTATGTGAGCATCCAACACTAGTCGTCCTCTGCCCTCAACTTCGCGCTGCTTTAA
>CAZZYE010001509.1:0-1609 GCA_964658145.1 uncultured Stigonema sp. | reverse complement strand
GCGGCCTCCGGTTGGATGCGCGTGCGGGCCAGGGCCCGCCAGAAGGGTGTCGAGTTGACCTTGCGAATCTAACTGATAAAGGTCATCACAGCCGCCAACATGCTGATTATTAATGAAAGTTTGCGGTACTGTACGGCGTCCATTAGCACGTTCAGCCATTTTAGCTCTGGCTACTTCATCACCGTCGATTTTGTATTCAGTGAATTTTGCACCTTTCCACCACAGCAGCATTTTGGCACGGATGCAGTAAGGGCAAGTTTGCCAGGTATAGATTTCTACGTTAGCTTTGACACGCTCTGGATGACGACCGAAAAGAGGGTTGAGAAAGTCCAGCATATTCTAAATCTGATAAATTTTATCTGAGCTTTCTCTAGCCTATCTTAAGCAGCAATATGAGGTATAAAATAGCGCTATAATTGAAATTTGTCAAATCAGTAAGCAGCAAAACTTAACACAGGTAGTAGTTGAGACTATTCCCCACATGTATCCGCCTTTTGGTAGACTTTAAGACTGAAACAGCTAGATGAAAAGACGCAACATCAAGCATCACCAGAGGGCAGAGTTTGTGGAAAATACACTTGGGTTAGAGATTATTGAGGTAGTTGAGCAAGCCGCGATCGCATCCTCCCGGTGGATGGGCAAAGGCGAAAAAAACATCGCTGACCAAGTGGCTGTAGAAGCCATGCGAGAGCGAATGAACAAAATTCATATGCGAGGTCGTATTGTCATTGGAGAAGGTGAACGAGACGAAGCTCCCATGCTCTACATTGGGGAAGAGGTCGGCATTTGTACCCGTGAAGATGCCAAAACCTTCTGCAACCCAGACGAACTCATAGAAATTGACATCGCCGTGGACCCCTGTGAAGGTACCAACCTTGTAGCTTACGGTCAAAATGGCTCAATGGCAGTGTTGGCAATTTCCGAAAAAGGTGGTTTATTTGCTGCGCCAGACTTCTACATGAAGAAGTTAGCCGCACCAGCCCCAGCACGCGGTCACGTTGATATCAACAAGACCGCCACTCAAAACCTCAAGATTATATCCGAATGCTTAGACCGTGCCGTTGAGGAATTGGTGGTAGTGGTGATGGATCGTCCCCGCCACGAAGAACTCATTCAGGAAATCCGCACAGCCGGAGCAAGAGTGCGACTAATTAGTGATGGTGACGTTTCCGCTGCCATCTCCTGCGCCTTTGCCGGTACGAACATCCATGCATTAATGGGTATTGGTGCTGCACCCGAAGGTGTCATTTCTGCTGCTGCTCTCCGTTGCTTAGGTGGACACTTCCAAGGGCAATTGATCTACGATCCAGAAATAGTGAAAACAGGTTTGATTGGGGAAAGCAAAGAAAGCAATATTGCCAGACTTAAAGAAATGGGTATTACAGACCCAGATCGGACTTACAATGCTGATGAATTAGCTTCAGGCGAGACAGTACTATTTGCAGCTTGTGGTATTACTCCTGGAGTCCTGATGGAAGGCGTTCGCTTCTTCCACGGAGGCGCAAGGACTCAAAGCCTGGTTATTTCCAACCAGTCGCAAACTGCTCGATTTGTCGATACAATCCATTTGTTTGAAGAACCCAAGGTTCTGCAACTGCGGTAACAATAA
>CAZZYE010001508.1:0-1615 GCA_964658145.1 uncultured Stigonema sp. | reverse complement strand
CAGCCCTTGCAGCTTGTTTCACTCCCAATCGGATCTGGCGAACCCGAAGGGTCATATTGTGGTCTACCCAAATGAAAGAAAGCGCTCCTGAGCCTGACTCATCCCACCCCATACTTGACTATTTCTGTCAATGCGTAAGTCCTAGTATATTTCAAAAATCAAATATGATTCTTATAGTTAGGGATTCTCAAAGCCTAATTTTTCTAAAACTGGCTTCGTGGAAACAATATGTCGGTCTAAACCGAGTACTTTTGGGCTTACCCCAACTGCCAAAGCAATCAACTGGGGTAAATGCAGCACTGGTAAATCTAGTTTCCGCCCAATGACCTTTTCTACCTCTGGTTGACGAGAATCTAAGTTAAGGTGGCATAGAGGACAAGGCGTAACAATACAATCAGCACCAGTCTCCAAGGCTTCTTGAATGTGCATCCCCGCCATTTTAAAAGATTGGGTAGTGGCGTAGCTAGAAAGAGGCCAGCCGCAACATTGTGTGCGACCTCTGTAATAAATTGGCGTTGCTCCTAGTGTGCGAAACACATTTTCCATTGCCTCCGGTCGTTCGGGATCGTCATAGGGCATAGATTTTTGGGCACGTAGGAGATAGCAGCCATAAAAAGCCGCACATTTTAGTCCAGTTAACTTGCGAGTGACACGTTTTTGAATTTCCTCTAAACCGTAATCTGTCACTAAAGCATAAAGGAGATGTTTAACGGACGTACTGCCGCGATAAGGGTTACAGCCTTCTTTTTGCAGTAAGCCATTAACTCGCTCAATATAAGCTGGGTCTGTTTTCTGGCATTCTTTCAGCCGCTCATCGACATGACCAATAACACCTTGACAAGTACTACAATGGGTAATTAATGGCAACTTTAATTCTTCTGCTAAAGCAATATTCCGGGCATTGACCGCATCTTCCAAAAGTTGCGAATCTTCTTTAAATGTACCAGAACCGCAGCAAGCAGCTTTTTTCAGTTCAACCAGTTCAATACCCAATGCTTGGGTAAGGGCAATGGTTGAGGAGTGCAGCTCTCGGCAAGCCCCTTGGGCAACACAGCCAGGGAAGTAAGCGTATTTCAAAGTAGGGGGTAGCATAGGACTTGGTTAATTAGGGGCAGACAACAAAAGCGAAAATAACTGTAATAACTGTTTTATCATCGCAAGTTTTGTGTTGGTTGCAAGGGTATTGATTCTGATAATGGACATCCTTAAAAAAATAATGTCACGAAGAATTGCAAAACAGAGCCATTTATAAGGTGTAAGCGATCGCGCTTTCCGAGTAAGATGTATATGCTCAAAATCACGTAACCCATAAAGAGCGGACTATAGCAACGGGCTGAGGAATTTTATCATATGAGCCAGGAAACTTTTGACAAGGTCAAAAAAATCGTCGCCGAGCAACTGAGTGTTGACGCCGACACTATTACAGAGAAATCCAATTTTGCCAACGATTTAGGGGCGGATTCCCTAGACACCGTTGAACTAGTCATGGCTTTGGAAGAAGAGTTTGATATAGAAATTCCCGATGAAGCCGCCGAGAAGATCACAACGGTTCAAGAGGCAGTAGATTACATCGACAGCAAAGTTGTTGCATCTGCTTAAAAGGGGAGTGGGGAAT
>CAZZYE010001507.1:0-1619 GCA_964658145.1 uncultured Stigonema sp. | reverse complement strand
ATTTTTAATTTTTAATTTTTAATTCTCCATTCCCTAGCTATAATTGTTTTTCTAGTTCGGCTTTCATCCGTTGTAGAGTGAAGTACATTTGCTCAAACATTTGTTGAGGGGTTACGCCAAACTGACTGAGTTGAGTTTTCATCTGCTCCATAGTCATTTGCGCCATGAAATCATCTGAAAGCTCAAAGCGCTTCATAAAAATACGATACCGCTCCATCATCGCTTCCATTTGCTCAATAAACAGCTTTTTGCCCTCTCGGTCAAATTTGCCGTAGTTATTACCGAGCTTGATCAGTGCTTGATAATCCTCAAACAGCTGCTTTGCTTCTTGCTGAACTATCTCAGAGTCAAAGAATCCCATTTTGCTTCTATTCAACTGAGTTGTGGCACTCAGTAGCTCTCAAAATTATCGCATCTAACTTTATTTTAGTCTACGGAATTGATAAGAGCGAACAAGCTGCGGTCTGAGTAAGGTTTTAGACCGAGATTTCAACACTTGACAAGGTGCGGTTAATGGCTAATTACGTTTATTTCCGCCCTTTTAATTAAAATAGATTCAGATGTTAGGTTTTGTATAGGGTAGCAGCAATAGTAAATTAATCGAGGTGCAATGCTGGTGATAGCTGTCTGACTTAGGATCTGTGATATTAGTAGATTTATTAGAAATATGTTGAATAAACGAAAAAGCCGCAGCGTTGCCGCAATTTTAGCTTTTTCAGGAACGCTGACAATTTCAGGATTACATAAATTTTATCTGGGGCAGCCACTTTGGGGTGTGTTGTATGTGTTGCTTTCGTGGACGCCTATTCCTAAGGTAGCTAGCGCTATTGAGGGAGTTTGGTATTTAGCCCAAGAAGAAGAAACTTTTGATCGGAATTTTAATCAGGGTCAAAAAGCCATAAGCTACTCACAGGGCGCTAGCAATCAGGTGGTGGCGATCGCCGACGCCTTGCGTGAGTTAGATGCACTCCGTCAAGATGGACTGATTACTGAGTATGAATTTGAGCAAAAGCGCCGTCAGTTGCTAGATCAAATTTCTTGAAGCAAGCATGATGAAAAATTGGCTACCAAGGAACTCTAAGTTGCAAAAACTTCGCTCCAAGCTTCTGAACGACCCCTATTACCGATTACAATCAGGGGAAGAAATTGCTATAGCGGTGGAACTGGGTATCCGCATTGATACCAATCAAGCAACTGTAGATGATTGGTTGCGCCTACCAGGGTTATCAATTCACCAAGCGCGATCGCTTGTGGAACTACAAAGTGCAGGAGTGAAATTTTACTGCATAGAAGATATTGCTGCTGCCTTAAATATGTCAGTACATCGGCTAGAGCCACTCCTCCCAATTCTGAATTTTAGTTATTATGACGACCAAAGTCTAGTGAATTCCACCGCCAAAGTTAACCCTAATACCGCAACAGTTGAGAGTTTAACCTCAGTGCCGTTTATTGATTTGTCTTTGGCGCAAGTAGTGGTGCAAAATCGCTTATCATCTGGACCTTACCGTAACTTGGTTGATTTCCAGCGACGGCTGAACTTACCAGGGGAAGCGATCGCCCAGCTAATGTATTATTTAAGGTTTTGAGTTAGGGAGTAGGGAGATGGGGGAGTAGGGGGA
>CAZZYE010001506.1:0-1627 GCA_964658145.1 uncultured Stigonema sp. | reverse complement strand
ATTAAAAAGCTTGAAATACAAGGGTTTTGGCTGTTTGAGATGGTAGCGTTATTTCGGTCGTCATGTACTAGTGATTCAAAACCTTAAGTGTTACCTATAAAGAAAACTTGATTGATACTGCTTTTTCCATAACATTAAATTATAAGTAGAAGTATTCATTTTTGCTAAAACTAAATCAACCTATCTTCAAGGATAATTACTAAAATTAATGTTTTTCTACATAGTCTTTTTTACATGAGTACCATCGAACCTAATTCACTTTTACCAGTGCCTAGCGATCCATTACGGATATCGGAATTGCCTGTTACTACATTGGGTGCAGATGGTAGTAACCCTATTTACTTTTCTCTTGTGATTCCCACTTATCAAGAGGCTGCGAATATCAACAAAATCGTCAGTATATTGAGTAGGTTGCTGGATGAAGATTTTTTAGGAAATTACGAGCTGATTATAGTAGACGATAATAGTCCAGACGGTACGTGGGAAATTGCACAGTCCCTGATGCCAGAATATCCTCAATTGCGCGTGATGCGACGCGAACATGAGCGGGGACTTTCCTCAGCCGTGATCCGTGGATGGCAGGTGGCAAGAGGGCATGTGTTAGGAGTGATTGATGGGGACTTACAGCATCCACCGCATGTGCTGTTGCAAATGTTACATGCTGTAGAAGAGGGAGCAGATCTGGCAGTCGCCAGTCGTCATGTAGAAGGCGGTGGGGTGAGTAGTTGGAGTTTTGCGAGGCGTTTGTTGTCCCGTGGCGCTCAAGTGTTGGGATTGATCATCCTACCTGGGGTACTGGGTAGGGTTTCAGACCCCATGAGTGGTTATTTTATGATCCGCCGGAGTGCGATCGTTGGTGCAACGCTCAATCCCGTAGGATACAAAATTTTACTTGAGGTGATCGGTCGGGGGAAGGTCGGCAAAATTGCTGAAGTTGGCTACGTTTTTCGTGAGCGTCAAGAGGGTGAAAGTAAGGTGACATGGAAACAATATACAGAGTATATACACCACTTAATACGCTTGCGGCTTTCTACAGGTAAATTCGGGCAGTTCAGCCATCGCATTGGTTTCCCTATTGGTCGCTTCGTCCGCTTTGGCTTGGTGGGACTAAGTGGGGTATTTGTGGATATGGCAGTGCTTTACTTGCTTCATGACTCGACTACATTAGGTTTACCCCTAACTCGGAGCAAAATTATTTCCGGTGAAATTGGTATTCTCAACAATTTCTTTTGGAATGATAGTTGGACTTTTGCTGATGTCACTATGCAACAACGGGGATGGCGTCAGCGCTTGAAGCGGTTTTTGAAATTTAACATGATTTGCCTTGCTGGACTGGTGTTGAACGTGCTGGTGTTGAATCTGGTGTACAATTTTATCATTCCCAACGCTTACATCGCCAATCTGATTGCGATCGCCGTTGCGACTGTTTGGAACTTTTGGGTCAACCTGAAACTTAGCTGGCGGGTGACACAAGTGAAATAGTTAATAGCCTAAGAAGACTCCTTTTATAGTTAGGGTTGGTAATGGCTAATGGCTAATGGACATCTCCAAAAATGATGTAGGGGCGAACGGCCGTTCGCCCCTACCTTCGGTTTTAACGAACGCATAATTAATTTTCGGAGATGTC
>CAZZYE010001505.1:0-1630 GCA_964658145.1 uncultured Stigonema sp. | reverse complement strand
GACCCATCTTCTTTTACGTAAACCATAAAGCCCCCTCATCAATATCAACAACTCCATCTTGTTCGTCATCAGGAATGAACCTTTCTTTCGCCTCGCATTTCAAAAATCTCATTCAGCCTGTCTCGAATTGTTCCTTCTTTACCGTTAAATACATAGAATGCTTCGACCTTCCGCGCGTTTGTGTCTTCTGATTATTTCTTGTTCCAATTCCTGACTTTTCACGGGATGTGGAAAGGGAGGAGTGGTTCGCGAGTTCAAGTGGCGAACCATTCCCCATCAGATCGACTGGTATACTCTTTGCAGGTAAGGTACTGACAGTGGTATATTTGGTTGGTTTGTATGAAATTATTATCAGAGAATCAATATATTAATTGTGATTTTGGAGACAAACGCTTAAACAAAAGGGCAGAATTAATTGCGGAGGCTTTACAGGTAAATTATGGTCAGCCGCTATCACAAGTATTCAAAAGCGCAAGTGACCTAAAAAGGGGGTACGAATTTTTATCCAATCCAAAAACGACATTTTCCAAGTTAACTCAACCAAGTTTTAAACTAACGGCAGAAGAAATAAACGGCATACCAATAGTTTTAGCGGTGGGCGATACGAGTTTTCTTGACTACAAAAAAATCGGAGAAAAGCGTGATGATTATGGTCCTACAGGGAATGGGGGAAATGGGTTAATTTTGCATAGTTGTTTAGCTGTAGATCCTGATTTTGGTCAGCCACTAGGGCTTTTATGGGAGAAATTATGGCATCGAGAGAAGAAAGTTTCTCCACCACCAGGAGAAACATCAACGTCTAAGAAAAAGCGACTAAAAAAAGAGCGTAGTGCAAACAGAAAAAAAGCCTTTGAATCTAAAGAATCTTATCGGTGGGTTGAAGCATTCCCAAAAATCGAAAAATTATTCGCCTCTTTAACTAGACCGATTGGTGGGTCATTGTCGAGAATAATTCATGTTTTTGATAGAGAGGGTGATATTGCGGAAGTTTTTTTAGAATTAAGTAAGAATCAAAATACAGGAGTTCTAGTTAGAGCCGCTCATAATCGTTGTCTAGAAGGAGAAAACTCTTATTTATGGGAGTGCGTAACATCGCAGCCAGTCCAGTTTATAAAAGAGGTTAAACTACCAGAAACTAAAAATCGTATTGAAAGAACAGCATCCTTAGAAGTCAGATATTGTCCAGTATCAATTCAGCCTCCCTCTAGATTAAAAGATTCAGGCAGTTTTAATGTTTACGCAGTTTATGCCAGAGAAATTAATGTGCCCGAAGGATGCGAACCTGTAGAGTGGATGCTACTGACAAGTGAGTGCGTTACGACACAACAAGAAGCAGAGCAGATTCTCCGTTGGTATACGTATCGTTGGCGGATAGAAGAGTATCATAAAATTCTTAAATCTGGTTGCAAGGCAGAAAGTTACCGACTGGGGGGTGAGAGCATGTCAACAATGCTAGGTTTTTTAACGGTGATTGCGGCACAATTGTTGCGCATGACTTATTTACACCGCAATTCACCGCAAAGTTCTGCCAGTATTGTGTTAAATAAAGTACAAATGGATGTCTTGATTGCTAATACCCCACTCAAACTAACAAATGGCGTTGAATTTACGGTTGACTGGGCAATTAGAG
>CAZZYE010001504.1:0-1631 GCA_964658145.1 uncultured Stigonema sp. | reverse complement strand
GCAATTCCCAATTCCTACTTCGGTCCCATTCCCACTGTACCGGCATAAACGGCGCGATCGCCTAGTTCATCCTCAATTCGCAGCAAGCGGTTGTATTTTGCAACTCGTTCGCTGCGACAAAGGGAACCAGTTTTGATTTGACCGGCACGGGTAGCGACGGATAAGTCGGCAATAGTCGTGTCTTCCGTTTCTCCAGAACGATGACTAATAACTGATCGCAAACCGTTGCGATTTGCCAAGTCAATTGTTTCCAAAGTTTCCGTAAGCGTTCCAATTTGATTGAGTTTGATTAAAATAGCGTTACCGGCTTTTAGCTGGATGCCTTTTTGCAAGCGTGCAGCATTGGTAACAAATAAGTCATCTCCTACCAACTGCACACGAGAACCCAACTTCTGGGTAAGCAACTGCCAACTCTGCCAATCTTCCTCGTGCAAGCCATCCTCAATCGACACAATCGGGTATTGGTCAACCAGTTGTGCGAGATAGTCGATAAACTCACCGGGTGAGTGAGGTTTACCATCATAGACATACTGCCCATCTTGGTAAAACTCACTCGCCGCCACATCCAACGCCAAAGCGATTTGTTCCCCTGGCTTGTACCCAGCCTTCTCAATGGCTGCAACCAGCAATTCCAAAGCCACTTGATTTGACTCTAGGTTAGGGGCAAAACCACCTTCATCTCCCACACCGGTGAGTAAACCCTTCTCATCTAACACTTTACTGAGGGTAGCAAACACCTCTGCTCCCCAGCGTAGTGCCTCTCGGAAAGAAGACGCACCAGTGGGGACGATCATAAACTCTTGAAAATCGACGTTGTTGGCTGCATGGGCACCACCGTTAATCAAGTTCATTAACGGTACTGGTAACAAATTTGATAATGGGCTGCCTAAATACCGATACAGGGGAATTGCCAAAGATTCAGCACCAGCCTTGGCTGCGGCTAGAGAAACCGCTAAGATCGCATTAGCGCCGAGATGGGATTTATTCGGAGAACCATCCAAGGCAATCATTGTGCGGTCTAGCAGTTCTTGGTTGAGGGCATCCATCTCCAACAACTTTGGGGCAAGTACCTCTTTAACATTTTGCACCGCCTTGAGTACGCCTTTACCCCCATAACGGGTTTTATCTTGATCCCGCAGTTCGTGTGCTTCAAAAGTGCCAGTGGACGCACCACTTGGAACCTGCGCCAATCCTATAGCACCGTTTTCTAGATGTACTTCTGCTTCAATTGTTGGTCTACCCCGTGAGTCAAGAATTTCGCGGGCAACAATGGCTTCTATTGCAGTATCAATCATCTGTGTTGTCCTTTGTTATTTATCATTTGTCCTTAGTCATTTGTTAGTTGTGTGTTTTTAACGACTGACCACCAACCACTTACTTTTGACCAATGACTAATGACAAATGAAAATAAGCAGCGCTTGGGCTAGACCCCATCGTTAGCATAGGCGTTGGGGAGACTATGTAGGCTGAGATTAAGGAAGATTTCCAAGCATTTGGTCAATGTAGGGTGGGCACTGCCCACCAAATCCTTGCTAATGCGGTGTTGTAGTAGGGCGGGCGCCCACCAAATACACCCTACTGTTGCCCAACAAGAAGATTCATTCCCTACTTCAGAGGGAACAGGGAACAGG
>CAZZYE010001503.1:0-1643 GCA_964658145.1 uncultured Stigonema sp. | reverse complement strand
GCGGAAATAAAGCTACCATTCAGAATTGCTAGAAAGCCTGCAACGCAAGCTTTTCTAATTTTTAATTTTTAATTTTTAATTCCGCGTAGCGGTACTAGTGTTTTTGCTTGTACCGGAATTAGCTAAAATCATGGACTTGAGTCACAAAAGGAACAATCATGGCATCCATTCGCGAGTTGCACCTTCAGCTAGTTAAGAAAGAACGTTCTGCCGTTGAAATTACTCAAGAAGCTTTAGACCGTATTCAAGCCCTAGAGCCTAAATTACACAGTTTTTTATGCGTGACTGCTGAGAGGGCGCTACAACAGGCACAGTCCGTGGATGCCAAAATCGCCAGTGGAGAAGAGATTGGGTTGCTAGCAGGGATTCCTATTGGCATCAAAGATAATATGTGTACCAAGGGAATTGTCACCACCTGCGCCTCCCGGATGCTGGAAAATTTTGTGCCACCTTATGAATCAACAGTGACGCAAAAATTGGCGGATGCTGGTGCGGTAATGGTGGGCAAAACTAATTTGGATGAGTTTGCCATGGGCGGTTCCACAGAGAACTCTGCCTACCAACTTACTGCTAATCCTTGGGATTTGTCACGGGTTCCAGGCGGGAGTTCTGGGGGATCGGCGGCGGCGGTAGCGGCTGGAGAATGTGTTGTTGCTCTCGGTTCCGATACTGGTGGTTCGATTCGACAACCCGCATCTTTTTGTGGTGTTGTGGGGATAAAACCAACTTATGGAATGGTTTCCCGTTACGGGTTGGTAGCTTTTGCTTCGTCTTTGGATCAAATTGGACCATTTGCAAATACTGTAGAAGATGCTGCAATATTATTGAGTGCGATCGCCGGGTACGATCCCAAAGACTCTACCAGCTTGAAAGTTGAAATTCCCGACTACACCCTCAGCTTAAAACCAGACCTCAGACCCAGACCAAAGCTGAGAATTGGTGTGATTAAAGAAACCTTTGGTGAAGGCTTAGATTCTGTAGTTGAACAAGCTATTACCAAAGCGCTGGAGCAACTACAAAGTTTGGGAGTGGAAATTCATGTAGTTTCCTGTCCCAGCTTCCGCTATGGTTTAGCAAGTTACTACATCATCGCCCCATCTGAAGCGTCGGCAAACTTGGCACGTTACGATGGTGTTAAGTATGGCTACCGCGCTCCAGGTGCGGACAATCTGCTGTCGATGTACACTCGTACTCGTGCCACTGGTTTTGGTGCAGAAGTTAAACGCCGGATTATGATCGGAACCTATGTCCTTTCTGCCGGTTATTACGATGCCTACTATCTTAAAGCGCAAAAAGTCCGCACTCTTATTAAGCAAGACTTTGAAAAAGCTTTTGAACAAGTTGATGTGTTAGCCTGTCCCACCGTTCCCACCACAGCATTCAAGGCAGGGGAAAAAACCACCGACCCTTTAAATATGTACTTGGTTGACTTAATGACTATTCCTGTGAACCTTGCTGGTTTACCAGGTATAAGTGTGCCGTGTGGATTTGATGACAATGGGCTACCAATTGGTTTGCAGCTAATTGGTAAAGTCCTGCGAGAAGACCAACTGTTTCAGGTAGCATATGCTTATGAGCAATCAACTACTTGGCATCTGCGGAAACCAAAATCGTAACAAACGTCGAACAAACATTGGCCCCGA
>CAZZYE010001502.1:0-1647 GCA_964658145.1 uncultured Stigonema sp. | reverse complement strand
TTAATTTTTAATTTTTAATTCTTAATTCCCCCTTTTCAGTTATTAACGAACACCAGTTTTCAACTGTCCCATGCCGTTTGTTTGTGTAGCATCTGTTGGTGTTAGTTCAATGCCAAAAACGCGGCTGGTGGCTTTTTCTACTTTATAGCCAGAATCCATTGCTTCTAAGGGGTCTTTACGCAGTCTGTGACGCAGACATAGAGTAATCACGCGGCGGATATCATCGACTGTGACTTCGGTACGTCCTTCAAATGCGGTTAAAGCTTTGGCAGCACGATAAGATACGATGTCACCACGCAAGCCATCTACATCAAGTTCAGAACAGACTTCGGAAATTTTCAACTTTAGGTCTTGTTCAATTGTTACCGATGGCAAAAGCTGTTGAGAGTTGATGATTTGCTGTTGCAGTGCTTCCTGCTCAGGTTTATACTTTTCTAGAAACGCTTGCGGATTTGCGTCGAATTCTGCACGTTGTTCGACGATTTGCACCCGCAACGGTGGTTCTTTAACCGTGTGGATCTCCGCGTGCATCCCAAAGCGGTCAAGTAGCTGGGGACGCAGTTCACCTTCTTCTGGGTTACCAGAACCGACAAGAACAAAACGTGCTGGGTGACGGATAGAAATACCTTCTCGTTCTACTGTGTTCCAACCACTAGCAGCGGAGTCAAGTAGCACGTCTACCAAGTGGTCATCTAGTAAGTTGACTTCATCTACATAGAGGATACCTCGGTTGGCTTTTGCCAGCAATCCTGGCTCAAAGGCTTTTACACCTTCAGATAAAGCTTTTTCGATATCAATTGTGCCGCAAACCCGGTCTTCTGTTGCTCCCAATGGTAAATCTACCATTTGGACTTTTTTCTGAACTACGGGAATATCCGCCCCTTGTTCTAACTGTTGGCGGACTTCATCACTCATTAAGTCGGGGTCGCTAGGGTCGCTGCTGAACGGGTCATTAGCAACGACGGGAATTTCTGGCAATAGGTCAGCCAACGCCCGAATAGTTGTAGATTTGCCGGTACCGCGATCGCCCATAATCATCACACCGCCAATTTTGGGATCGATCACGTTCAACAGCAGCGCCAGTTTCATTTCTTCCTGACCCACAATTGCCGTAAAAGGAAATACCGCACGACGCGCACTTACTTTAGTTTGAGCAGTAGGACTCACTAAATTACCTTTATCAATATATTTCTTATTACCGTTTTTTATTGTGCCACAGTCCGGGAGTGGGGAAATGGAAGACCAAAATATAACCGTAGGGGCGCGGTCTCCGCGCCCTCCGGTCAATTCAATTGAAAACTGCTGTAATCACAGGTCTACATCTATGATCGAATTATGAGATAACTACCGAACCTGCCATGTTAGAGTACAATCCATTAGCCTGCGTCCCCTCTTCCGAGGAACTGCCTGACTCTGACGATACCCCTGTGGATAATGAACTACAAGATTTGATTCCTAGTTTACTTAAAGCTGTACTAGCGATGGCTTGGGCAGACCGTATGGATTGGTTTTTTGGCGCTAATATGGGCGTTTATTATGACCCAAATCAACCACCAATAGTGCCAGATGGATTTTTGAGTCTGGGAGTAGAGAGTTAACCGTAAACTCAACGACATTTTTTAGTTTGGGTGGGGTATTAGCAATCAA
>CAZZYE010001501.1:0-1649 GCA_964658145.1 uncultured Stigonema sp. | reverse complement strand
ATTCGCTTGACCGTCAGTCACCACTGTTGCACCTGGTTGTAGGCTGCTTTTGATCACGGCTAGCCCATTGACTGTACTGCTAACTGTCACTGGGACATTTTGTACCGTCTTGTCAGACTTGACAACAAAGACAAACTGACCATTTGGTCCATTCTGAACAGCTTGCGCAGGGACGACGGTTGCATTTAGTAATGTATTCAGCTTTAGCATCGTGTTCACATATTGACCTGGCCACAGTTGCCCCTGTGGATTATTAAACGAAGCTAGAAGTTGAATGGTTCCAGTGGTATTATCGACCGTATTATTTATAGAAGACAAAACACCCTCTACTGGAGGAGCATTGCTGTTGGGACTCGTGGCGGTCACTGTCAGTTTGTTATTCTTCATATACTTTTGAATATCTGGCAGATTCGCTTCGGGAACAGAAAACGAAACCTGAATCGGGTGAATCTCGTCGATTGTTGCGAGGGCATTTGTGCTATTGGCTTGAGCTACACTGCCGTTTTGACTCTCCAAAGGATTGCCAGCACTAGCTTGAACCACATTGCCTTGATTCACTAAAATATTGCCAACACGACCGCTGATCGGAGCGTAAATTTTAGTGTACGACAGTTGCACTTCCGCATTTTGCAATACCCCTTGGTCTGACTTGACGACCCCTTGTGCATTCTGGATTGCCGCTTGATCCACTTTCGTTCCTGCTTGAGCATTAGCGATCAGATCTCTATCTGCCTGAAGGGTTGCTGTCGTCGATAGGCGGTTGGTGGAGTACTGCTGAGCTTGATCCTGACTGATGGCACCCTGCTTGTACAAGTTACCATAACGACCAGCTTGTGCTTGTGCATACTGGGCTTGTGCCTGATCTCTGAGCAAATTTGCCTGAGCTTGTCGCACCGCTGTTAGGTCTTTGGCTAACGCCGCTCTATATTGTTGTATCTGCGCCAAGTCTCTCGCTAGAGTTCCCTTAGCTTGTTGGATGGCGGCTTGTTCTGTTCGGTCATCCAGCGTGAATAAGAGTTGCCCTTTTTTCACCTCTTGACCCTTTTTAAAGAAAACTCCGGTGATTCTTCCACCAACCTGGGGTGTAACCGCTACAGTAGACTCCGGTTGAACATTGCCGATCGCCTGCAATTGCACTGGAACCGTTTTTTGGGTCACCGTCCCCACCGTCACAGTCGGTGTCATCTGCCGCCCTTGCCGCCCTTTGGCTTGAGAACTGCCAGATCCTTTGGGCTTAGCAATCGCGTGGATACCAACGAAGCCCAGCGTTGCAACCAACCCGACACTAAGCAATGCCACACCTATCCGCTTGGTAGGTCGCTTGGTAGGTAAAGGATTGAACTTCAATTGAACGTGATCCTCCGGTGAACGCTCATTGGGAATGTTGTCTTGCATTACTAGGCTCCCATAGGTTTAATTTTATGGTTGATGGTGAAATCTCCGCATTCGGGTTCACAATTTCAATTTTATAAATTGACATGAACCTTTACATGAAGCAGAATTCCTGACCTGAGCAGTAAGAAATTACTAAAATCAGTATGACTTTTTTCCTAGTCCAAAGGTAATAAATCAGTAGGAAAGACTCTATCAAAACTGGGCAAAGATTTGTTAGAGAAGAAGAGTGGTTGATTGCTAATTGCTAATTGCTA
>CAZZYE010001500.1:0-1649 GCA_964658145.1 uncultured Stigonema sp. | reverse complement strand
GAGGTTCGAGGCGACCTAGTGCTGTAACTGACCTAACCTGATTTCTTTGACTTTGAGCATTTGCTGTTATCGTCTTAGCTTTAGGTGGTTGAGTCAGAAAAACCTGTTCAATCTCCAAAATCCCAATTGCTAGGATACCAACGATTGACAGTGGAATGATCATTTTACCTGAAGGCTTAAAAGGTAGATAGAAATTCAACTTCATATCCTCAATAATTTAGGTGTAACTGAAGAAAGCAAATGGTTTGACTAGTTTTATAAGGATATCTGCAATGGCACAGCATGGTATTCACCAAATATTTCTATTTGAGTGAATAGATGAATCTAAGCTTCAATCATTAGACATCTCCAAAATAGTAACGTTCTGTGGTAAAAGAACATCAGAGAGCTTTTTTGACATAGAAATATGAGCAACATACTGAAACACATTGAAGAGAACAAGAAAGAAACAAAGCGATTAATTGGTCTGGAGTATGAACAGTTACAACAGTTAATCCAAAATGCGGAACGATTACATCATGAAAAACAAGAGTTATTAGAATCCAAAAAAGTTAGAATTATTGCTAGTGGTGGAGGTCGTAAACCAAAACTATCCATCAAAGAAGAAATAATTTTAACCTTGGTCTATTTGAGGCATCTGACAACCTTTCAACTTTTGGGAATTCAGTTTGGAGTGAGTGAGTCTACAGCAAATGATACATTTAATTTTTGGTTGCCAATACTTAGAGAATTACTTCCATGCAGTTTAATTGAACAAGTAAAAAAGAACGAATCTGACTTAATGGTAGTTCAAGAAATACTCACAGAATATGAATTAATTGTAGACAGCTATGAACAAGTCAGGGAAAGACCCGGAGATAATGAGGAACAAGAAAAATATTTTTCGGGTAAGAAGAGTAATCATACATTTAAAAGCCAAATAATTATCATGCCAGATGGTAGAGATATCGTTGATGTTGTAGCAGGTGAACCTGGTCCGAAAAGCGATATAACAATATTTAGAGAATATCGCTCAGAGTTTGATCCTCAACAAAGGTTTAAAGGAGATAAAGCTTACCTTGGGGAAGATTTAATTACAACCCCAATTAAAAAACCGAAGAATAGAGAATTAACAACTGAACAGAAAAAACAAAATAAAGCATTTTCAGCTAAACGAATCTTTGTTGAACATCGAATTCGTTCGGTAAAAATTTTTCGAGTTGTTCAAGACAGATTTAGGTTGAATCCTCAAAAGTATGAACAAGTTATATTGACAATTTGTGGACTAGTAAGATTACGAATTCGAGCGCTAATATTACCAATCGAAATGTATCCTATGCCGTCAGGCTAAAATTAATGCATATAACTACATATTTTTGCCTTGTTATTATCAGTAAGTATCTCAAATCCCTATTTTATCGTATTGACTAGCTAGTTTTTGATGCAAGCAGAGTGCATCTTATAAGCTAGCCACAGCAAAGCTTTGATAGTTTTCGGAGATGTCTAATGGTGATGCTTCAGTTTCAATTGAACTAGCTGATACGTGTGATGCTGGCAACAGGTGCAACCCTTCAAGAAATTGGCAAGCTTATTGCCGAAGTTGGCTGAACCTCAGCATAAATCTAAATACGTACACCAGGCATGACGTATTAAAGTTCTTCTACCTTGTC
>CAZZYE010001499.1:0-1655 GCA_964658145.1 uncultured Stigonema sp. | reverse complement strand
TTCGCGTCTCTACATAGGCTATCGGTTGGTAAATTATCTTAACTGAACCGTATTGATCTATAGGTAGCAAGTATGAAAGTAGAGGATCGGAGGGGACAGGCAACAGGTGAGGAGAGTAGGAAAACTAAGGCAAGCGGGAAGTGTCATCTCTAACACAATGCTTCTTAATTTCCATTCCTAACTTAAGGATGAGTTTTCGTAAATTCGGCGTAGCTATCATTAAATCAATCATCACACAAATTCCTTTGCTGTAGCCCCCAATTCGTTTATTGGGGGTTTTTGCTCGCCTCTTCTGACTTCATCTTTGAAGCTTTATTGAGCGCAGCTTTCTAAAAAATTGGGGGAATTTTGCTCCCCCCCTTCCCTTGAAGGGAAGGGGGTAGGGGGGTTAGGTTTTTTGATTAGTGAATCGGTGTTCTAGCACTTGCTCTTGGCTGGGTACTAAATTGCTGTGCTACTCAAAACTCTTAAACGACTCGGACAATTTCTCCAGCCTGCAGAATGGATTGAGAAATCATGAACAACAATCAAAGCTCGGAATTTTAGCGCGTTTTTAGTAAGCATTAAAAACGGTCTATTTGTTTGCAATTAGCGACCGAAGTATTACTGTATTTTAAGTTAGTTTTCATCATGTCTATCCATGCCGCCGTTGATGCCATTGCCAAGCGTGGGTAATGATTTCGGTCAGGTTTGGGTACTGGGGATGCCAACCTAAAACTTTAATTACTTTGTCGCTGCTGCCAACTAAAATAGGAGGGTCGCCTGGTCGGCGATCGCACTCAACAATTTTGATTTCTTTTCCTGCTACTTGCTTTGCTGTTTCTATGACTTCTCTGACGGAAAATCCACTGCCATTTCCCAGATTAAATACTTCGCTATTTCCCCCTTTCAGCAGATACTCTAGACCCAAAACATGAGCTTGTGCCAAGTCAGTCACGTGAATATAATCCCGAATACAAGTACCATCCCGGGTAGGGTAATCAGTACCGAAAATAGAAATGGATTCCAGCCTACCCAAAGCAGCCATTAGCACCAGTGGTATGAGGTGAGTTTCCGGTACATGGTCTTCACCTAGCAAACCATTCGGTTCAGCACCTGCGGCGTTAAAATAGCGAAACCTGACAGATTTGAGATTATAGGCTGTATCGAAATCAGATAATATTCGTTCTACCATCCATTTGCTAGTTGCATAGGGACTGATGGGGTCTTGAGGATGGTCTTCAGTAATTGGCACAAACTGAGGCACACCATAAAGAGCGCAAGTAGAAGAAAAGATAAACTTGTTAATCGAAGCAGCAAGCATTGCTTCTAAAAGCGTCAGCGTACCTATGACGTTGTTGCGATAATATTTTGCCGGGTCAGTGACAGATTCACCCACGGCGATATAGGCGGCAAAATGCATCACCGCCGCTATATTGTGAGTTGTAAATAAGCGATCGAGGAGGGCGCGATCGCTCGTATCACCCACAATCAACTTAACCTGCAAAACCTGTTCTACAACTTCTCGATGTCCATTCGACAGATTATCAAGAACAATGACCTCATAACCTGCGCTTTTTAAGGCTAATACAGCATGGGAGCCAATATATCCAGCTCCCCCTGTTACTAAAATAGTTGACATAATTTTGCGATGGGAAATTGGGAATGGGGAATGG
>CAZZYE010001498.1:0-1661 GCA_964658145.1 uncultured Stigonema sp. | reverse complement strand
TGTTCCCTGTTCCCTGTTCCCTCTGAAAAGTAATTTATGCAGAAAGCATCTACCACCCAATTGGGAGTACCTAGCATTGAGGGCGTAACTGCCTTTGATATTAAACTGCTGGTAGTAGATATCGATGGTACGATCGCCGGACAATCTAACACCCTCTCCGCCGCCGTAAAGCAGGCAATTGTTGCAGCGCGAGACCAGGGTGTAAAGGTAGCGATCGCCACTGGTCGTATGTATCGCTCAGCTTTACGCTTCCATCAAGAAATTGGCTCTAGCCTGCCTCTAGTAGCCTATCAGGGAGCCTGGATTCAAGACCCCGCCACTGAAAAAATTCACAAACATTTGCCCGTTTCCAGAGAAATGGCACAACAATTATTGGACTATTTTGAACAACCAGAACTGCGTAACCTCTTATCTGTCCACTTCTATATCAATGACCAGCTTTATGTCCGGGAATTAACAACAGAAACTGAAATTTACGCCCAACGGAGTGGTATTACTCCTATTCCTGTGGGTGACTTACGCTCCTGTTTAAGCAACGAGCCGACAAAAGTTCTGGCTTTATGCGACGACACAGATGTTATTGACAGATTATTAGGCAGTTTGCGCCAACAATACACTCCAGCTGAACTATACCTTACCACATCTGTTGCTACCTTCTTTGAAGCAACTAACCCGAGTGCCAACAAGGGGGATGGAGTGCGTTACCTAGCCGAAGAACTGCTGGGATTGCAACCTATCAATGTCATGACTATTGGTGATAACTTCAATGATTTGGAAATGTTAGAGTACGCCAGCATTGGTGTCGCTATGGGTAATGCACCAGCAGCAGTTCAAGCGATCGCGACTTGGGTTGCGCCTAGCGTTGAGCAGGATGGAGCCGCAGTGGCAATTGAAAAGTTTTTACTTTCTTAGCTCGTGTTGTTTGTTAGTAGTTAGTGGTTAGTGGTTTGTGGTGAAGGAATATCAACTAACAACCAACAACTAACAACTAACTAATAAAAAAAATCAGAAAGGACACCGACGACTGGCCGTGTTTCGTCTCGGTGCCCTTGCTGGTTCGCTCCTCACACACCTGCTAATATATAATAAGAGACTTTACTAGTCAATAGTTGTTATAAAAGTTTTTATTAAGAAGGGTAAGGGTAAAAAGAGAGTTTTCCTTACCTTACCTTTTACAATTCCACAAGAGCAGAAATCCCCAGTTTTTCTTCCAGCAAAAACCTCAACACAGACTGAGTAGCCAGAACCAATCCAAGTCTGGCTTGTGCCAGTTCTGATGATGTAGTTTTCACCTCACCAAAAATGCGGCAGTTGCTCCAGAAGCTTTCAAAAGCTTGGCTCAAATCTAGTGCTGCTTTTTCCCAGTTATAACGGTTTTCATCTCTTTCGACTACCGTTGGTATTTTATCTACGATGGCGGGGGTATCTCGACGTAAATCCTGCTCAGGGATTGAAATAACTGAGCTACTGTACTCTAACTCGTCTACTACTTTGACTAACTCAGCAATTAGGCGATCGGAAGCTGGGTGATTTAGACGTAGTTTTGCATCACAGTCGAGCCAAGGAATGGATTTGAAGGAGAGTACACGAACATTAGCCGTATCTATATCTGGTTGCCTAAGTTTAATTAATCCGAATTGGTACGCAAGCCGCAGCAGTGA
>CAZZYE010001497.1:0-1661 GCA_964658145.1 uncultured Stigonema sp. | reverse complement strand
ACAACTTCTCTTCCACTTTCTGCTTGCTTCTTCTGCCAATCTGCAAACATTGCATCCAAGTCGTAGTTAAAGGACTTAGCGTGTTCTTCTCCTGACGGAGACGCTGCGCGAACACGAATTTTATGAATTTCATCTAGAATCTCATCCTGCCACATGGCTCAATCTCCTAATAGTTCGTAGGGAGTACAAATTATTGGTAACTGGTATCCAAAGTCAAGGCTGATCTCTGTAAGCTTTCTTTGAATTTGAGCATTTGCAATATGCTTACAGTTCCACGTTAACAGGTAATCCAAACCGTGGACAGTAGCTGCTGCAATGTGAACTGCATCATCAGAAGCTTTAGGGGGAAGATTACTTTGTGCAAGAAGCTGTACTGCTAAGTCTCGTACAGCTTGATTAAGTTCCACCAATGGCAACCCACTGAGTATCTCCAGACGTTGAGCCCTTCGGGTTTTCTGAAGCTTGAGGTGTTCGCAACTCAAACAGGATTGCTATAGCCATGTTATTCTACCTCTTTAATTGGTACTTTTTCCCAGGCTGGAAAAGTAAGAACAAAAACGTCTCTTATACCTACATCTTTTGATATAGGTTTAATGGCAGTAGTAAAATGCAGAAATTTTTGGTCGTTGAACACTAACAATTCGCCTGGATTAAGGATTTTAGAGAAAACTGGATTTCCCTTTGTTGATTTATATAGATGCGTTTCCCCACCTTGGATATTTTCTCTTTTTACTGAGAAAATACCTACAATATCAACGGCATCTCTATGTATACCTTCAGGTGCTGGCTCTCCATCGTTAGATGGGTCACATATAATTCTAAACTGATGAACGTTTATTTTAATTTCTTCAGTAGTATTAAGTTTGCTCCTTTCAACAAATGCTAAGACAAGGTTTCTAAAATCATCAAGTTCTATAATTGCATCATCTAGTTCTGGATATTCTCTTTTTACCTCACCTAGCAACGAGTTGTATTGTTGGCTTTGGAAGAAGTATTTATGAGGTAGCTTGATTAACGAATCACCATTGACTGTGAAACGAGATAATCTTCGGAAACGATAATTGCCATCTAAATAAGGATCGGCAGGAAGATTGTTAAAGAATTTATTGAAATTATCTACATTTATAGAATTAATTTTTTCTATAGTATACACCAGGCTATGAGATAATTTGTTTGCTCCTGATACTGATTGCAAATCAGCGATTTTGATATCAGCCATAAATCCTCCTTACGTTGTCTTGGTTTATATAGAATCACTTAAGGCTAAGTAAATGTTATAATTTTAAACCTATTAGTAACATCAATCTATAGCAGGTAGCCAAGTGGCTGCTGATGGGGTGAGGCAATTTGGTCAAGAGTGTTGGTAGAATTTCCTTGACTATGCGCCTACGGTCGGTATTGAGTGCGTTAAATAGCTGTTAATGCCGCCAAAAATGCCAAAAATCCTATGTGCCCAACCGCCAACCTCGTTTTATGTGAATTGCTCTCGTAAGCGCGTAGACCAAGAAATGTAGGACTAAATAAGTAACATTACTTGTAAAATAATCAGAATGCGAGAACTTTACTCACCAATAGAACCGATTCGAGAAGGTAGTTTACAAGTTTCCGCTCTTCACACCATTCATTTAACATCCTGACGATATGGAAGATAATTACCCTGA
>CAZZYE010001496.1:0-1670 GCA_964658145.1 uncultured Stigonema sp. | reverse complement strand
GCCACTTACACTCGCGAACCCTTCCCCCCTTTCCACATCCCGTGAAAAGTCAGGTCAACTACCAGACCCAACTGCTACAAGCAACGTTATAAATTAGTAATATCCGTAACACTTGACTTATTCAGGCTTGGTTGTTAAAGCAAAGGTTTAAAGATGTTTACTTCATCATCAGAAACTCCTATTATTGCCACGATTGTGCTGGTCGCTTCCGGAATCTTGGGTTGGGGCTTTTATCGCGCCAGACCTTTTGGCAAACTGGGAGTCCTAGCCTGGTTACAGTCAGTGGTATTGATGACTCCCTGGCTGCTGTTTTTTAGCTTGTTTGCAGCAGGGATTTACATCAACTTAGTGGGTATACTCTTCTTGTTAGTGGCTTCGACTGTGTTTTACATATTGCTGGGAAGACAGTTGCGCAAGCTAGGGCAAGATGCCATACTCCAGCAACGGGCAACCGAAAGGCTTGCTGCTGAAACCGCACAACAAGCAAGTCCCACAAAAAATTCTCAAGGTTTAGAACAACCCACAGAGCTAAAACTTGAGGCACTACCGATTCCTGAAGAGGACTTGATCGCCATTAAAGGTATTTTCGGGATCGATACGTTTTTTGCTACAGAAACGATCGCCTACCAGGAAGGAGCCATTTTCAGAGGCAATCTGCGGGGAGATCCCGATACTGTTCACAATCGTCTCACTGAGAAGTTGCAAGAACGATTATGTCAAAAATACAACCTCTTTTTAGTACAAAACACGGATGAAAGACCTGTAATTATTGTCTTGCCAAGTCGTAATGACCTGCGTCCAATGACATTACCCCAAAAAGTCTTTGCGGGTATCCTGCTGGTGGCGACCATTGCTACCAGTTTGGAAACTGCAGGGGTACTGCTGAATTTTGATTTCTTTACAAATCCAGAACGATTCCAAGAAGCTTTACCCATCAGTGCTGGTGTCTTCGCAGTTTTGGTCGCTCACGAAATCGGTCATTGGTTGTTCGCTCGTCGTCACCAAGTCCGCCTCAGTTTGCCTTTCTTTCTCCCCGCCGTGCAAATCGCCTCTTTTGGTGCAATTACCCGCTTTGAGTCTGCTTTACCTAACCGTAAGGTATTATTTGATATCGCTTTGGCAGGACCTGCTGCTGGGGGGATTGTTTCTTTGTTAATGCTGGTGACTGGGTTGCTACTTTCCCAAAATGGCTTAGCTTGGGGTTTTAACCACTCGATATTTCAATTGTCAAGTGAGTTTTTCCAAGGCTCGATTTTGGTGGGAACTTTGGCACGGGTTGTTCTCGGTTCAGCTTTACACTCTTCTATGGTAAACGTGCATCCTCTAGTAGTGATTGGTTGGCTAGGGTTAGTGATCACCGCCTTAAACTTAATGCCTGCAGGACAACTAGATGGAGGTCGCATTGTTCAAGCAATTTATGGACGCAAAACTGCCGGACGAACAACATTAGCAACTTTAATTGTGCTAGGTTTAGTATCTCTCGCTAATCCTTTAGCTATGTACTGGGCGATCGTCATTCTATTTTTACAACGAGATCTAGAACGCCCCAGCTTAAATGAAATCAGCGAACCCGATGATGCCCGCGCTGCTTTGGGTCTTTTAGCTTTGTTCTTAATGATTGCTACTCTCCTACCACTCACTCCCGGTTTGGCTGGGCGTTTGGGGATTGG
>CAZZYE010001495.1:0-1672 GCA_964658145.1 uncultured Stigonema sp. | reverse complement strand
CGGGCAGGACGGCTCCGACATTGGGGCGAGCCCCGGCGAAGGCGACGGCGAGGGATACTAAACCCGCTTGTATTCCTTGGCGAATTGTCACGAAAAAGAAGACGACTAATATAATTACAACAATCCAGCCTACAATTTGAATGGGTATTTGATTACTTCCAGACTTGTAAAATGCTAACAACGCAACCAATGCTCCACCAAAAGCTGAAAGAAATCCAGATAGACCCATTAGCAGCCACGAAACAAGCACCAAGAAAATCGCCCAGCGCCTTTGCAATCCCGCTTTAGCATGACTGAAATTTGCACCTACAAGGATTGCACCGCTAAAATCAGCACTACGGATATCTGCACCGCTAAAGTTCGCTCCTGTAAGGTCTTTACCTTTAAAAGAGTGTCCCCGAAGATTTTGACCTGAATAGTCTTGTGGCATAGCAAGTATGGTCAAATGTTTGTACTTAAACTCTGATACACTTTGAATCTGCTGTTTTCCAGATTATAAAGCTACTGGTGGTCGTCAAATGGTGCTGTTTCTGAAATCAGCACCGCAGTGGCAAGTCCCCCCTAGACGTGCGACATCAAAATACGCACCAGTCAGTCTGGCATCCCCATTCGTACCATCGTCGTTAAGTCGCTGTGGGGTATCCCTTTGAGGGACACAAACGAATATTCTTATTTACTTTATATTTAATAAATTATTAATTAAATAATATATTAGTTTGTGTCCGTTTTAAGGTCATGTGTGAAATGGACGACTTGCTGCGCCAACGTAAAAACTGCACAGCGAACAAGGAAGCGATCACCATGAAAGCTTTAATCTTTTTGACAATGATCACTTAATTCTGTTGCACCCTCAGCCAGTCATACCAAGGCTCAGAGTGTCCACTCAAGTGAATCACCTTAAGTACGCCATCACCACTAGGGAACAACTCCCTGATTACCCCGAGATCCAGTGCTTCAGTAAGTTTCTGCATCTGCTGCAAGTCGGGAACATTTTCTGGTTGTTTAGCCACGTAAGCACTAGCATTCTGTAACTTTTCTGACGCCGTCTTTTCCTCGTAGCCCCAAGGTTTCCACTTATCGTTAATGGCATTAATAAACTTTTGCGTTGGGTTTATTTTCTCCACATTACCCAAGCGATCTACCTTGATTGCATTGCCATCATTATCCGTCTTTTGTTTTTTAATCCAGTTCAAAAAGCATTCGGTTGCTATCTCAAAATCTTTAGTATTGGCTGCTAGAGCCACATTTATTAAATTCTCATCATTTAAATTGACGCCGCATTTCTTCAACTCAAAGTCCTGGAAGTACTCTATCTGGTTTTCATCCTTACCGTAAAACCTAGGAACACTCGGTCGCGACGTTGTACGTCCCATTGTGCCAGCAAGGTTGGCGATCGCGCTTTCTACATTCACCAAAGCAGACTCGGACGGTTCCTTAAACCCAGATTCAACTTGAGACAATCCCTCAACCAATTTGGAACCAATGGCTCCTAATGCTTCCAAGAGCATTAAAGGCACTTTACTGAAGGCGATCGCCCGACTCACAACTTTCTGCGCTGTCAGACCTTCTTCATCCATCTGCCTTTGAATTTCTACCCCGGTTGCTTGATCATGAATAGGTGGAATTTGGCAATAACGGGTTGCGTCGGGGTTACGAATCCAGATGGTTGAGG
>CAZZYE010001494.1:0-1673 GCA_964658145.1 uncultured Stigonema sp. | reverse complement strand
ATGCACTCTTGTGATGTCATAATCATTGGTAGCGGTATCATTCGTGTAACTGCTGTCTTACTTGCTAATTACGGCAAGCTGGTCATTGTGTGTGAAAGCCATACAATTCTTGGAGGTTCTGTTCAGATATTTAGACGGCAAGGATTTGAATTTGATTCTGGTTCCTCTTTATATTGTGGTATGACTGATAAGAGCGAATTTTGAATCCTGTCGAACTTTTTGCCATCGTTATGGAAGTTTCCCTATTTTCCCATAATTCAAGGGTCTGTAGGCGACGTGATGGATGCAACTACCTTGAAATCAAGCGCTCCATAAGAGCGCCTGATTGACCGTTGAGTTTACACCACCTTAGAGCGAACCTGACTTTTTACACAGCGTGGTTATTTAATCAACATATTTGGGAATAATAAACTCGAAACTAGATTTAGTGTTTACCAGCAAATGCTTCACGAATTAGGTATTGTTTCCCTGCCCTTAGTTGTTTTACTCTGTGGTAACATAATATTAAACTGTTTTTTGGTGCTGTTTTTTTTGATTACTGCTGTATTTTATGTACAGGAAGCGTATTGGAATGCTTTCAACACTGAAGCATTCCAGAAATTTGATCTCGAAACCAGAAGACAGGGTAAGATGTAGCGCCTCCAGACTACCCTATCGCCTACAGGCATTTGGGGCTGTTCTACCTCTGTTGTCGCTAGGTATCACCTTGGTCTAAGAAGAATCCATTTACCTAACACCAAGTCCGTACAACACGACCATGAAGCTGTTGTCCTAGCCAAGGTGTATTACTTGAAAGTGTATAAAGATTTTGCTTCTCAACTTTCCAGTTTTGCTTAGGATCAAACAGAGTCAGTTCAGCCCTTTGACCAGGAGCGATCGCACTCGTTTTCTGTTTTAAACACTCTGTAGGACGGGTGCTGAGAGATCTCCATAATTCCAAAGCTGTAAATTCCTCGGTTTCTACGAGATGCTGCCACAGTAAGGGAAATGCTAACTCTAAACCAATTGCCCCGGGTGGCGCTTCGGCAAAGGCAACGGTTTTTTCTTCATATGTGTAGGGCGTGTGTTCGATGGCGATCGCATCGACAACACCCGTCTGCACTGCTCGCCGCAACGCTACTAAATCGCTGGGATTGCCCAAAGGCGGTTCTAAACGTAAATTCGTGTCGTAACTTTTAACTGCTTTTGTGTCAAGTAAAAGGTGCATCCAAGTCGTGCTGGCAGTAATGGGCAAACCTGCAGCTTTTGCCGCTGCTATCAGTTCTACACTGCGAGCGGTAGAGACGCGCATAATATGTACTGGCGTACCTGTAGTGGCAACCAATTCCAACAAAGCGGCAATAGCAGAGGTTTCCGAAAAGGAGGGATTTCCTGGCAAACCAAAGCGGATGGAATCTGGTCCTTCGCGCATGACTCCATTTGCCATTAACTGACGCTCACAACACCAAAATGCTACTGGTTTTCCCAAAGGTTGGAGATATTCCAACAACCGCCGCACCAACCCCAAACTTTCCCAAGGCTGACCATCGGCAAAGCCAACCACCCCAGCCCTAGTCAAATCTGCCAATTCTGTCATTTGCTTTCCAGCAACACCTAGGGTGAGTGCGCCCCAGATGTTAATGAGGGGAGTTTGTAAGAGACGTTCCGGCGGAACGTCTGTACGTCTTATATCC
>CAZZYE010001493.1:0-1676 GCA_964658145.1 uncultured Stigonema sp. | reverse complement strand
CCTTGTAGAGACGCGAAATTTCGCGTCTCTACATTCTTTTTCGGAGAGGTCTATTAATGTCAACCAACTTATAGCAATTTGCATCTTGATGGAATACAACATCTTGTAGGGGCGAAAGCTGTTGTAATAAAAATATGAAAAGAATAGAAGTTGAAAAAAGAACGATTTTTATTGGGTTAGCAGGTAGCCATGGCTATGGTTTAAATCGACCCGAATCAGACTATGACTATCGCGGTGTATTTATCGCATCCAAAAGATACTATTTAGGATTTGACCAGATTGAACAAAAGGATAGTGGTTGGGATGAAGAAGGAATATTTCCGTTCCTGAATGGTAACAAAGACACAGTTATATACGAATTAAGGAAAATTATCCAATTATTATCAGGAGCAAATCCTAATATTTTAGAATTATTGTGGTTAAATGAATATCCTGCATTAAATTTAGTTGGTCAGCACTTAATTAACCACAAGCAAATTTTTCTAAGCAAGAAGGTAAAGTATACTTACGCTGGTTATGCTTTTGCCCAAATCAAAAAGATAGAAACTCATCGCAAGTGGTTGCTAAATCCACCGCTAAAGAAACCATTACCATCAGATTTTGGTATAGAAGATGAAGAACCACTAATCAAAGATGAGTTAAACGCTTTTCTAGAATATCTTTATATTTTAATTAGAGGACGTATTGAGTTTTTAGAAGAAGCTGAACAGTTATATAAACTATTGACAGCTGATATAGACTTCAAAGGAGTACTAAAACAATACACCTTACCTAACGAAGCTTTAGAATATACACAAAATTTAACAAATAGTCGTAAGGATTTTATTCGCCTACTTCAGAAAAGTCAGAACTATCAAGTGGCTTTAAGAGAATGGAAGGCTTATTTATCCTGGCAAGAAAATAGAAATCCGGCTAGGGCGGAAATGGAAAGAAAGTCTGGTTTTGACCTGAAGCATGGGATGCACTGCATTAGATTGCTACGGAGTGGACTAGAAATATTGCAGAAAGGAGAAGTGATTGTAGACAGGAGAATAGCTGGTGACGCGGAAGATTTAAAAGCTATTCTTAGGGGTGATTATTCTTATGAACAAGTAACGAAGATGGCAGAGAATTTAGTAGCTGAAATGGAAAGGGTTTATGAAGAATCTACTCTGCCTGACAAGCCTGACTTGGAGCAAATTAATGAATTGTGTATGGAACTAGTGGAAATGCAAGGATGGTAATTGCTAATTGCTAATTGCTATTAACGATTAGCCATTAGCAATTAGCATTAAAGATTTTGAAATATGTACGCAAACCCATATAAACTGATGATGAGAAAGAAAAATGCTGCTATTTGGTTGATTCGCATTTCAGGTGAGGGGGCGATCGCTTCTCTCACCAAGATGGAAATAGATGTCCCTACCACAAAGCTCCAAGCGAGTATTATATAAGGTGTTTCTGGGATAAAAGTCCAAATCATTAGCATTGCGAGTGCAAGCAATATCATCACCATCTCTACAAACCGGGGCGGGTTGTATTGGCTAGATAAAATAAAGCTGTTGAACCAAAATTGCCAAAATCTCATATCAAGTGGGGAGTGGGGAACTCGGGGTCCCCTTTGGGGATAAGGGGTAATGGGGAATAATTAAAAATGCAAAATTAAAAATTAAAAATGAATAATTTCAATTTTTAAT
>CAZZYE010001492.1:0-1679 GCA_964658145.1 uncultured Stigonema sp. | reverse complement strand
AAAATCTTCCGTAAATAATGAATTAACTGTTGGCTCCGAGGCAAGATAGTAGATAAAAATATTTGTATCATAAAGATATATCAAGAGTCCCACTCAAAAGCGAAGAGTGTCCAAATGAGTAAGAATTGCTTCTTTCTTATCCTTTAAAATTCCTTTGGCTTTAGTAATTTTTTCATAGTCCTTTCTCCAATGTAACAGCATTGACTCTGGTACATCTATCGTAATTGAATCTTCATCCTCAGAGACAAGATAATGTCTTGGTATTTTGATTAGTGGCACAGTTTTTTCTCCTAAATTATATGGGGATACTAAACAATTCCTGTCTACAAAAAAATCTAAAGCAGCGATCGCCTTGACTTGGATGTCTGAAATTGGTCGATGCCATATGCATGGGTTCACTTGCCCCACGATCGCGGAATTAATGCAGAACAATCCGTTGTCGAGGGACTGAGCCAAACATCTGCGCTCCGGCGAATATCTACTTATTTCCAAGCTAAAATTCATCTCCCGGCATGGGATTGACATCAGGTACTCTTGCCAAAATTTGATCAAAGCGATCGTAATCAGCGGCTTGTGCTGCAAGCCACAAGTAACTGAGAGATCGCAAAGGCTGCGACATGCCGGGAGATCGCGGCGATCAACCATTGTTCCAGCGTCACCTGATTCACCTCTGCCAAACGGCGAACGAACTGCATTAGCTCTTCTGGTAATTGCAATGGATCAGAACTCATTGGCTGAAACGCTCCCTTAAATATAATTTTCGCACCAACACGAAGAGGCTGAATCACTTCAATTATGAGAGTCGTCAAGGCTAATTGCGTTGAATTTCACTGCAAATGTCGGCAACCGTCATATTCCCAAACAGATGCTCTTTCACCTTCAAATAATCGACAGGTTGCGACATCGTTTCTCGGATGAAGAAGGCAGCTTTACCAATTCCCAAACTTTCAATCAACGCACTTATCGCTTCACATCTAACATCATCGCCCTTAGGTACAGATAGTGCTTTAGTCATAATTATCAAGTGTCTCCTAATTTTCTCAGCTTATTATTGTCACAGCCACGAGCGTCGGAGTTTTAATTGCCACCGTGCCGCTGTACCTCTTAATCATTCGGTCGTCACAGGTAACAAAACAGTCTGCAAGTGCAACTTCAGCACAGGCAAGATGTAATGCGTCTACCCCCTTGATTTTATCGTGAGCCTCAATGTGCTGGGCAATTGTAGTTACGTTCGCGTCTATGGACTGAAAGTAGCTGGCTTTCTGGAGAACAAGACGTACGAAGTTTTGGCGGTCACAATAAGGATTTCTATCGGTTTCAAATACCAGAGCGTCTGAGGAAATCAGTTTCACCGCCCCACTCTCAACCAACAGAAAAATGATCTGCATTGATGTGGCTTCTAGATAGATTCGCGCCTGAGACTGATCGTCAAAGATCCGATTGAGAGCGCTAGTTTCTAAATATACTTTCAACTTGCTTACTTAACAACTAAAAAGCGAAAGTTACTTCATGTGAAACATCAGTAGTGCTGGCGGTTTGCCCACGGCAACACATGGTAGGAGCGAACTTACCCTTTACCCCAAGGCAAACGCATCTAAATTATCTCGTAGGGTCTTCCAAATCGGCAAAGTGGTCAGCAATTGTAATTTTAGGTTTTAGTTTCACGTATTACGTGTGTG
>CAZZYE010001491.1:0-1694 GCA_964658145.1 uncultured Stigonema sp. | reverse complement strand
GTTAAATATCTGACTAATGGTGGATAACAGCAAGGCAATATAGTTTGTAAGATATCAGTTGGCTTGGCGTTGATATTGCTGCTATACAATCAAAACATAATTTCATAAAAAATAATAGAATTCTCAAACAATTATTTTTATCTGCTCATGGTTACTCGGTTTACTGCCTCTCTATCGGTTGAAATTGCTGTTCCCGAGCAGCCTATTCCGATTCAGCACTACTTACGTCAGCCTCAACGCTTAGTTAGTGCTTTAGTTGACCCCAGCCGCGTTCAGCAAATTTCTGAAGAAGTTTTTCGCTTGAAAATGCGTCCTCTCAATTTTATATCGCTCAGCATTCAACCTACTGTAGACATGAGAGTGTGGGCAGAGTCAAACGGAACAATTCATGTGAAATCAATAGGTTGTGAAGTTCTGGGTGTAGAGTATATTAACGAACGGTTTTCTCTAGATTTAAAAGGGCATTTGTCTCCCTACCAACTAAGCACTGGTACTCGTCTGACAGGAAGAGCCGACTTAGAAGTGCAGGTGGAGTTACCACCACCCTTTTGCTTCACCCCGAAGGTGATTTTGGAAGCCACTGGCAATAGTCTGCTGAAAAGCGTTCTGTTAACTATTAAGCAAAGATTGCTACACCATCTTTTGGCGGATTACCGACGGTGGGTGATATCACAAACGAAAGAAATAGAGCTTGGTGATGAAATTGGTGAGTTACCAATCCTCAATGCTGAGTAATTTTTTGCGTCACCCGTAAGGGCGTCGGAAACACTCGTGTCGGCGAGGATCGCTCCCCAACTCCCTCCCTGATTAGGGGAGGGACAATTTTGAATAAGTTAAAAGGTGGGGAGAGGTTAGGACTAAAGGTTATTGTTGGCAAGGACGAAAGGACTTGCGATGCAAGCGTGACGCACCATACTGTTGCAGCGCACTAAGATGTCGCTGACTTCCATAACCTTTGTTGCGCTCTAAGTCATACATAGGGTACTTAGAGGCGAGACGAAGTAATAAATCGTCACGCCAAACTTTAGCAACAATGCTAGCAGCGGCAATAGAGAGCGATCGCTCATCTCCTTTTACTATTGTTTGTTGCGGGAATGGTAAGTCGCGTACCGACTGATTACCATCAATTAAACAGAGAGTGGGCTGCACATAAAGTTTCAGAACAGCCCGCTTCATTGCCAGCAGTGATGCTTGCAGGATATTGATCTGGTCAATTTCGGCAGTTGTGGCAAAACCGATTTTCCAGTCTGCCAATGTACAAATAAGCCGCGCTAACTGAGTTCTTCTTTTACTAGACAGTTGTTTGCTGTCTTTTATTTGGGCTGCGTTAAGGGACGGTAAAGCATGTGCTGGTAGTATCACTGCTGCCGCAACTACAGGACCAAACAAAGCACCTCGCCCCACTTCATCCACGCCTGCAACCAGTCCTTGAAAGCTTGACAGCATGGAGAACTCCAGCCAATGTGCTGACATTAGGGGTACTGGGGACCAAAGATCTGCGACAACTTGCTCTGTCTTAACCATAACTTTTGTTAAGTATCAGACGTCATAGACGTACCTGTTTCTGTAGCAGAGGAACGACGGCGACGGCGACGGTTGACAGAGGAGGCGTTGCTATTTTCATCATCCTCCATCACAGAAGAATCTAATATCTCAGTTGGAACTTCAACTTCAGTCAAGGATTCAATTCGTGG
>CAZZYE010001490.1:0-1699 GCA_964658145.1 uncultured Stigonema sp. | reverse complement strand
TAACCACTAACAACTAACAAATGACAATCAATGCCTTTCGAGTCGGGGTTGCAGGTCCTGTGGGGTCTGGGAAGACTGCTTTAGTTGATGCTTTGTGTAAGGCAATGCGTCAGGAATATAATCTGGCAGTAGTGACGAATGATATTTATACGCAGGAGGATGCGCAGTTTTTGGTGCGTTCTCAGGCGTTGGCAAGCGATCGCATTCTAGGTGTAGAAACTGGCGGTTGTCCCCATACTGCTATTCGGGAAGATGCTTCGATGAATTTAGCTGCAATTGAACAGTTAGAGGTGCGTTTTCCAGATTTAAATTTGGTGTTTTTGGAAAGTGGTGGCGATAATTTGGCTGCAACCTTTAGTCCAGAATTGGTAGATTTAACGATTTACGTCATCGACGTTGCTGCTGGTGATAAAATTCCCCGTAAAGGTGGTCCAGGAATTACCAAATCTGATTTGTTGGTAATTAACAAAATTGACCTTGCACCCTTTGTCGGAGCTGATTTAAATGTAATGGAACGGGATGCCAAGAAAATGCGTGGCGATAAACCCTTTGTTTTCACAAATTTGAAAACTAAAGAAGGGCTGGCAGAGGTGATTAAGTTTGTGGCTACAAATATTTGTTAAGCAGAACCCACCCCGCCAAAAGTACCCTTTGGCTCCCCGAACCGTCTGCGGGGAGGGGCAGGGGGTGGGGTTAATTGCTAATTTTATATTGCAGTTTTTGCTTTAGGAGTGAACCTGTACCCAAAGCCAACAATGTCAGGATGCCTAACGTAGAAGCGGGTTCAGGAACAGGCTTTACGTTAACAGGCGTTATCTTCGTGGTGGCATTTAAGGAAGATAAGGTAGCCCCTGTGGGAGTCTTGATCAACGCGAGTCCTGAGGACGGGAGCGTAGTAGGTAGATCAGATAAAGCATCAGATTTTAGCGAATTCGGTGTGTAAGCAAACGTAGCCAAAAATTGAGGATTGGTAGGATCAAATTTGCTAAAATCATTAAAGCCGATTACGTCGGCACTCAAGCCACTGTTATCTGGTCTCAAGGCATCACGTGCCACTACAATTGAGTTGGTTGAACCGCTAAAAACATCATTTCCCGCATTAATAGTATATTCTGGACTTGCGTTTCCATACAAAGTGCCGCCATCGGGTGTCATGCCAGGTTTGATGGAGTCGTCGAAGACAAAGCTACCGCTAACTGGCTCACCAGTTTCTTGAGCGGTGAACTGAAACTGGTAGTCGAAAAGGGCAGCTTGAGCGGGAGAGGTACTTGCAGTACCAAGCATTGTAAACCCTGCTCCGACGGTAGCCATTATTAATAACTTTCGCTTAGCTTTCATAGAAATCAATGCTCCAAAAAGGTACATACTGGCAATGAAAAAACTTCAAACTGCCTGGTGTGGCAATTGCAGATCTTCGTGTTTCGATTCACAGCTTCTTTCAGTCGGGTAGACCATAATATGACCGTAGGGGCTGGGTAACCCCGCCCCTACAATGTGGTCAATTCAATTGAAAAGTGCCGTAATTATTTTTTGCAGCTAGTGGATACCGATATTGATACCCGTCAGTATTCTATTTAACAATAAAGTTTTACGTAAAAATTGCCTTATTTTTGTGTAAATTTATTATATCTTTTGTTTTTTATGAAACTACTTATAGTATTTTATCAAATTCGGTAAATCTACGCCTGCTTGCAGATAT
>CAZZYE010001489.1:0-1701 GCA_964658145.1 uncultured Stigonema sp. | reverse complement strand
CGTCTCTACAAGGATGGAAGGTAACGCATAATTAGTTTCCGGAGATGTCTAATGAGGTACAGCTTTTCTCGTGTGGGATGTACCTTACCAATACGGGAACTCCGATCAAGGAATCCGTTACATCCGTTATCTCATCCGTTGCCTATATTTTCTACCACAAGTGTGAGTCACAAACAGCCTAGTATCTGCAACGATCACTTTGGAGCATTATTAGAGTCATTCATGCAGATTCAAACACCAGACTGGGTTAAGCACGCTGTTTTCTACCAAATCTTTCCAGACCGATTTGCTAAAAGTAAACAACCGCGCAAACGGCTTTTACATGAGGCGAGTTGGGAAGATTGGGAAGCTATGCCAACACTCCAAGGTTACAAAGGAGGGGATTTGTGGGGCATTATAGAGCAGTTAGACTACATACAGGATCTGGGAATTAACGCCGTTTACTTTACACCCATTTTTCAATCGGCAAGCAATCACCGCTACCACACCCACGATTATTATCAAGTGGACCCAATGTTGGGTGGGAACCCGGCTTTTCAGGAATTGCTTTGTGCAGCGCATCAACGGAATATCAAAGTCGTTCTTGACGGGGTGTTCAACCACTCTAGTCGCGGCTTTTTCTTTTTCCATGATGTTTTGGAAAATGGTCCCTACTCGCCTTGGGTGGATTGGTTTAAAATAGAAGCATGGCCTCTTTCTGCCTACAACGGTGATTTTCCCGCTAATTATGAGGGTTGGGGTGGAAATCGAGCGTTGCCAGTATTTAACCATGATCACCCCCAAGTACGGGAATACATTATGGAAATTGCCGAATATTGGATTAAATTCGGCATTGACGGTTGGCGGTTAGATGTACCGTTTGAGATTACAAGCCCTGGTTTTTGGCAGGAGTTCCGTGAACGAGTTAAAGCAATTAATCCCGAAGCTTATATTGTTGGCGAAGTTTGGGGCGATTCTCGTCAGTGGTTGGATGGTACCCAGTTTGATGGGGTGATGAATTATCTGTTTGCTGGACCAACGATCGCTTTTGCTGCAGGCGATCGCGTGGCGCTGGAACAAGTGCAAAGCCGCGACTATAAACCCTACCCACCTTTGTTTGCCACTGATTACGCTGAAAAAATGCAGGAACTACTGCAATTTTATCCTTGGGAGATTCAGCTGACTCAATTGAATCTGCTTGCAAGTCACGATACGGCACGGTTGCTTACCATTGCAGGAGGCGATCGCGCTAGTGTCGAATTAGCAACTTTACTGCTACTAACTTTTCCCGGCGCCCCTAGTATCTATTATGGTGATGAAGTAGGTTTAGCTGGTGCTATAGATCCAGACTCGCGTCGTAGCTTTCCTTTAGAAGCCGCTTGGGATCGGGATATTCTCAATATTCACCGCCAATTAATAGCCCTACGCCACGCTTACCCATGCTTGCGTACAGGTAATTACCAAGTCCTCTTCGCCCAAGGAGGACTTTATATTTTTGCCCGAATCTTGGGAACAGAGGAATTGATCGTTGCAGTTAACGTTGGTACTGCACCAGCAAAAGGTAATGTAGATGCAGCAGGTTTACATACACAACCCCAGAAGCTTTTATATGGTACTGCTGAGGTTGAGTGGAATATTGAAGGAGAAACTAAACAGCTTTCTCTAAGTCTTCCGCCACGGGCTGGGTGTATTTTAGGTTAGTTGATAGTTGTTAGTTGTTAG
>CAZZYE010001488.1:0-1709 GCA_964658145.1 uncultured Stigonema sp. | reverse complement strand
TAACTACTAACGATTAGCTACCAATGGTTCAGATTTACCGTAGCCGTAGGGTTCACCTACAACAACTGGAATTTCCTCAAAGTTCTCTACAGGAGGTGGTGAAGAAACTTGCCACTCAAGTCCAATTGCTCGCCAAGGATTCTTTGGTGCTGCCTTGTCATGCATCCAAGAACCAATCATATTCAGGATGAAGGGCAAAATGGATACACCCAGCATAAATGCTCCGATGCTAGCAATAATGTTCCACAGTTCATACTCTGGGGCGTAGGAAGAGACTCGACGCAACATTCCTTGCAATCCTAGTGGGTGCATTGGAAAGAAGTTGAGATTGGTGCCAATGAACGACAGCCAAAAATGCAACTTGCCTAAGCCTTCGTAGTACATACGTCCAGTCATCTTGGGGAACCAGAAGTAAATAGCAGCAAACATCCCCATCGTCACTGTGCCGTACAGAACATAGTGGAAGTGACCCACAACATAGTAGGTGTTGTTAACGTGGACATCAATCGGAACAGAGGAGAGTGTGATGCCAGTGATACCTGCAAACACAAAGAATATTAATGCACCTAGCGCAAACAGCATTGGTGTATCAAACCGCAGCTTGCCGCCCCAAATGGTTGCAGTCCAGGCAAACACTTTAATGCCAGTAGGCACAGAAACGAACATTGTTGTGAGCATGAAAACCAACCGCATCCAGCCTGAAGTACCGCTGGCGTACATATGGTGTACCCAAACTATACCGCTAACTGCAGTAATAAGGAGTGATGAAATGGCGACAATCTTATAGCCAAACAAAGGTTTGCGAGCAAAAACGGGAAAGATTTCGGAAAAGACTCCGAAGACTGGCAGAATAATCACGTAAACAGCAGGGTGGGAGTAGAACCAGAAAAAGTGCTGGAAGAGAACTGGATCGCCTCCCTTAGCGGGGTCAAAAAAGCTAGTTCCAACTGTTAAGTCGAGTAAAAGCATGACTGCACCTGCTGTCAAGACAGGTAGTCCAAACAGTTGGATAATTTGAGCACTCATCACGTTCCAAACAAAGATGGGCATACGGAAGAATGTCATGCCTGGTGCCCGCATCCTGACAATCGTAGTGACAAAGTTGACCGCTCCCATAATAGAGGAAACACCTGATATTGCCACTGCTAGAAGCCAGATAACTTCACCATTGATCAAGTTTCCTGTCGGGTTTTGCAAACTGACTGGAGGGTATGACCACCAACCTGCTTGCGCTGGACCACCTGGTACAAAAAAGCTTGCCATCAACAAGATCGCAGCGATTGGGATCATCCAGAAGGCAACAGCGTTGAGTCTGGGAAACGCCATATCTCGCGCCCCAATCATCAAAGGCACAAGATAGTTAGAAAAACCTGTAAGTATGGGAAATGTCCATCCGAACAGCATCACGGTGCCGTGCATGGTGAACAAGGCGTTATAGACATTACGGTCAACGAGGTCTGATTCTGGGGTAATCAATTCCCCACGAAGGATCATTGCAAATATGCCACCCACTAAAAAGAGAATGAAAGCGGTAACAATATACTGAATACCTATGACTTTGTGGTCTGTGCTGAAGCTAAAGTATCGCTTCCAGCCTGCTGGATCGTAGTGAGGTATCTCACTTTTAATGCTGATGTCTTTGAAGGGAATATTTGTCATTGTTTTTTGTTGGTTGTTAATTGTTAATTGCTAATGGCTAATTGCTAATT
>CAZZYE010001487.1:0-1712 GCA_964658145.1 uncultured Stigonema sp. | reverse complement strand
TGATTCAACATGGGGGTGTTTTGTGTCTTCTTTGCACCCCCTGAACGGTTACGATTTATCTAGAGCTAAGCTAGTACAAGCGCAGTTAGACGGAACAGACTTTACAGGTGCTACCCTCACTGGAGCTTACATCAAGGATTGGAACATTACCAGCGATACTAAATTTGATGGGGTGAGGTGTGAGTACCTTTACATGCGACTTCCCACTAAAGAAAACCCTGACCCCATTCGCAAACCAGATAATAACAAGGAAGTGTTTGCAGATGGGGAATTTGGTGATTTTATTAAGCCAATATTTGACACCCTCGACCTTTATCATAACCAAGGTGTTGACCCGCGTGCGATCGCTATTTCATTCAAGCAGTTAGCCGAGAATCATCCAGAAGCGGAACTACGAATTGTGGGTATGGAAGTTAAAGGCGAGGATAAATTTTTAATCAAAGCAAAAACTACACTCCTAGCTGATAAATCAGAACTAAGCGCTGAATATTTTGAGAATTATAATCAACTCAAGGGCTTGCCAGAGCAAGAAATGAGATTACTTTTAGCAGAGAAAGAGAAAGATAGCAGAATTCGTAATTTAGAAAATATGGTACAAACAGTGCTACAAGGCTCTAAAATCCTTGAAGTTAGAACAATTCTGTTTTTAGCAGCCAATCCAGACAGCACCTTACGTTTACGACTAGACGAAGAGAGCCGACAAATTGAGATCGGATTGCAACGCGCTAAGAAAAGAGAACAATTTGACCTTAAGCAGCGGTGGGCTGTACGTGTACGGGATGTGTCCCACGCTTTATTAGACTTCAAACCACAAATCGTTCACTTTAGCGGTCATGGCACCGGAGATGATGGTCTAGCGCTCGAAGATGAAACCGGAAACGTGCGGTTAGTAGAGACACAAGCGCTAGCTAAATTGTTCAAGTTATTTACGAATAATGTTGAATGTGTTGTCCTCAATGCTTGTTACTCAGAAATCCAAGCCAATGCGATCGCCCAACATATCCCCTACGTTGTTGGAATGAATAAAGAGATTGGAGATAAAGCGAGCATCGAATTTGCCGTTGGTTTTTATGCTGCATTGGGGGCTGGAGAATCCATTGAGTTTGCTTATGAATTTGGATGTAATGCTGTTGAGTTGGCTGGATTAAGAGAACATCTAACTCCCGTGTTAAAGAAGAAGCATTATACTTAGCACTTCGTATTCTTTAAGAAAATGTGATAGTAAGGAGCGATCGCCCTACACCGCATCATCCATCCACCCACACTCACAGTCCCAATGCACCCGTGCTCTATAATCCCGATCAAATTCACTACCGCACTGGGGACATCTACCAGTGAACATTGGGTGAGTATCTAACAACTCCAACTGCTGCTCCCTTGTCCACCGCTGCCGGGGCTGTACAATTAACTCGCCGTTGTAGTAGCTTGCACCCTCTGGCTCCCACTGGTTGTGGTTCAGGCTGTAAGGGTTTTCAAATGTCTCCTCTTCAATCCCCAAAAAATCCTCAAACTGCTTACCCTCTAATTCGGGATCGGGGCGAAAGTCAAGGCAGGTTTCAGATCCAGGACCACTTGGATGCAAGGCGCATAGTATGTGGTGGTCATGGGCGCAAAAAAGACAGCGATCGCATTCAGGAATTTTCGGCATAACACCAGTTTCTGACTTTTCACGGGATGTGGAAAGGGGGGAAGGGTTCGCGAGTGTAAGTGGC
>CAZZYE010001486.1:0-1717 GCA_964658145.1 uncultured Stigonema sp. | reverse complement strand
TGCCCACCCTACATATATTTCAAAAATCAAACAGGATTTCTATAGGAGGTTTGGCACATCTTCAGGTGGATACATCCGACTTCTGGCTGCTTCACGCATCCGCTGGAATATCTTGCAGCTAATAATTATTTCTTAGCAATTACCCAAACTGCATGAATAATCCCAAGAATGTAAAAACCGAAAATCGTCAAAAGTAGATTAATCCAAAAGTCTTTACCCAAGCCAACTTGCAAAAACACTCCCAGAGGCGGCAGAAAAATCGCACAGATAATCCGAATTAAATCCATTGATCCCTCCTTTAGATATTAAAACAAGCAGAATTTTTTTATTTATCAAAGATAGCATTTATGACTTGGAGCAATAGGTTTATAGAGTTCGGTAAACCGCACTTTCTAGCCGCCGCTGATTTTGGCTTTATAACCTAGCTTGGTCAAAATTTCGAGAATTTTCTGTTTGTGTTCGCCTTGAATTTCAATTTCGTTGTCTTTTACTGTTCCACCTGTACCGCACTGAGTTTTCAAGTCCTTTACTAACGCTTGTAAGGTTTCTGGTTTGGATTGAAAACCGCTGATCGTGGTGACGGTTTTACCTTTGCGTCCAGAACGGCTAGCTTGAACGCGCAGGTTTTGTTGGTTTGGGGGTAGTTCTGGAATTGCTCTTTCAAAGGCGGCGGAGTTGTCGTTGCCAAATTCGCGATAGACAAAGGGGTTTTTGGAGGAGTTCTGCTTTGATGATGACATAGGGATAAGTTTAACGAACCGCCAAGGTGCCAAGAAGAGAGAGGAAAATGGGAAATTCTTATATAATTAAGGTCGTTCTGTTATTTTAGCTTGCCCGTGACTACAACTCCCATTGTCTCTTGTTCTCAATTAACTATCACTACCCCTGATATACAAGGATACTTTAGTTGTTTTGGCGGTAAGTACATTCTGTGAAGCGCGCTCTGTCAGATTTTGCTGAATTACAAGTAGTATACCAGCAATTTCCTGAATATCTAGCTTTCCCAGCCAAAATAATGTGGAAATGACTCATTACTCTTGACGCAGTCATTTAGATATGCCAAGATTTGCTAAGATATTGACTTCTAAAAAGTAAAAGAGTATAGAAAGAAGCAAAAATCTAGGAGAGGGGTCTTTTTCACTTATACATTTACGTAATTCTCCATGTTAAGACAAACTGCTTTTGGCATTGCTTTAAGTACGCTTGTCCTTGCCAGTGGATTAACAACAAATAATGTAAGAGGTAACACTCATACGCAGAAATCGACCCAAAATCAACCCGTTTCGACTTCACGTCGAGTAGTACTATCCACTACTTTAGAAAAGTCAGTTTTTGACCAAATTAATCGATTTCGGGTTTCCAACGGTCTGCCCAGACTACACCTCAATGCCAAAATCTCTCGACAGGCAAGGATTCACAGTCTAAACATGGCTAAGGGTAAAGTCCCGTTTAGCCATCTGGGATTTAAACAGCGAGTCAATGCTATCACCATTGGCTACTCAGGTGCGGCAGAAAATGTCGCTTCCAATCTGGGATATAGCGACCCTGCTAACCAAGCCGTTGTTGGTTGGCTCAATAGTCCTGGACATCTAGAGAACGTCAAAGGTCATTACAATCTAACTGGTATTGGGGTTGTTACCAATACCCAAGGTGAGGTTTACCTCACGCAAATTTTCCTACGCAGCAAATAAATTGATATTGGTTAGTAGGGGCGAAC
>CAZZYE010001485.1:0-1717 GCA_964658145.1 uncultured Stigonema sp. | reverse complement strand
TGTTCCCTGTTCCCTTTTTTTGTAATTTATAATTTGGTTGGCGAATTGATATCAGGTGACATCCCCAGACCTCAACGAGCGATAAGGGATGTGACCCCGCACTATGATTGACCTACAACATCATTTATTCCTTGGCGAAATATGGGGCAGGTGCGTTTTGGTAAGAAGAAGTATATTTAATGGTGCGTAATACTGATATATCTAGGCTGAGCTTTTACTCGTTCTATCCAAGCTTTAATAGCAGGGAATTGTGTCAAATCGAATCCACCTTCATTAGCTACATGAGTGTACGCAAACAAAGCGATATCAGCAATGGTATAACGCTCTCCTACAAAAAAGTTGTGAATAGTTAAATGCTTTTCCATCACTCTAAGTGCTGCGTAACCAGATTCACGTTTTTGCTCAAGCGCTTCCTTATATTCTTCAGCCTTACCCAAAATAGAAATCCAAAATCTCGATGTAGCAATAAAAGGCTCATGGCTGTACTGCTCAAAAAATAACCATTGCAGCACTTGCGCTTGCGAAAAGCGGTCATAGGGTAAAAATTCTGTTCCTTCACTCAGATAAACCATTATGGCATTTGATTCTGTCAAGTATTTTCCTGTTTCAATTTCTAATACAGGGATTTTGCCGTTAGGATTTTTACTTAAGAATTCGGGCGATCGCGTCTCGCCTTTTAAGATATTAACCTCTACTCTCTCAAAGGGCATACCAATTTGTGTCAATAAAAGACGTATCTTGTAGCCATTACCAGAGTGTAAAAAATCATACAATCGCAACGTTGCCATGACAACAAATATTGAGATGAAGGTGTTGAGCGCTCATGCGAGTAAAATACCGCATATTACAGAAAAAACAAATATTTTTGATAAAATTTTGATATATGAATATAGCATAGTATTTTATAATCAATAAAAAATAAAATTATGATGAATTTTAAGTATTCAAATGTTTAAGTTTTTTCAGTGGTCGAAAATAAAAAAATGTGTGGAAGATTTACTTTGAGCCAAACAGCAGAGGCATTAGCCCAAACTTTCCATGTTCAAATTCCTGACTTTGAGCCGCAATATAATATAGCACCGACACAAATGGTGCTGGCAGTGTTGTATAATCCTGAAACAAAGAAGCGTACCTTAAAGCAGTTACGCTGGGGCTTGATTCCCTCATGGGCGAAAGATCCAGGGATGGGGGCAAAGTTAATTAATGCCAGGGCAGAAACTGTTGCGGAAAAACCCGCTTTTCGCTCTGCAATTAAACAGCGTCGGTGTTTAATTGTGGCAGATGGCTTTTACGAGTGGCAACAGCAAGCAGGCAAAAAGCAGCCATTCTATTTTCGCCTTCAACATGGGCAAGCTTTTGGCTTTGCTGGGCTGTGGGAACACTGGAAATCCTCTGAGACGCAAATATCTTCTTGCACAATTTTAACGACACGGTCCAACGAATTACTACAACCGATACATGACCGGATGCCAGTCATTTTGAAACAGCAGGATTACGATTTGTGGTTAGACCCTCAGGTCCAAACACCAGAACCACTACAGCAGCTATTGCATCCCTACCCAACTGAGGCAATGACTGCTTACCCAGTTACCACCATAGTCAACAGTCCCAAACACAATACCCCAGAGTGCATCATGCCAATCTCTGGCACAAATCAGTTAAATTAGCTATTGAGCTTGGTTATTGCTAATTGCTAATTGCCAATCTTCCATTAGCC
>CAZZYE010001484.1:0-1725 GCA_964658145.1 uncultured Stigonema sp. | reverse complement strand
TCAATACCGGTGATTTCGGAAATATCTCTGAAATCAAAACCTTCTTTTTGTTTCAGTATGAATACCAGGCGAGCTGAAGCATTGCTTTCATTTAAAAAATTGAGGATTTTCTTTATGGCATGCTGATACAGTCTCGAATTGGACATTCCGGGGCCATTGACCACCTCGTTCCGGAATATGGAACAGTTAGTTCCGCGACACTTTGACCATATCAACGCATTGATTCTTAATTAACATTTTAAACTTCAATTACACAAATCAGTGCTCTACATCCTACGGAATCGCCTGGTCAGGCGTTCCGGATTATCCACATTACATCTCTTTCGATATTTGTGCTGAATCCTTTAATTGCAGTAAGTGGTAAATCGACATCGTTTTCATTGTGTAATATTTTAAGGTAACGTGAGTTCGGGATAATGAATAATGATTTAGTGGAAATAGTTTTATATTTAACTGTTTGAATATCAAGAAGTAAGCATATTTTGTTATATTTAAGTGTCGAATCTAAATAACAACATCCTATGCTTACTTCTGATAAAATTATCGAAATTTTCGTAAAAGCCGATGACTTCTGTAAAGAATTTGAAACCGAGATAGCTAAACATCAGCTTGAAGCAGGTAATTATAAACGGAGGAACCGAAAGGCCTCACTTGCAGACAGCGAGATCATGACCATCCTAATAGCCTTTCACAGCGGCCATTTTACCAATCTCAAACATTTCTATATAGCCCATATCTGCATGTATTACCAAGGTCACTTTCCGGGGTTGGTATCTTATAACCGTTTTGTTGAATTGCAGCAACGGGTGGCTGTTCCAATGATGCTTTTCCTGAAAACTAACTGCCTGGGTCAGTCGCGGGGTATCAATTTCATCGATTCGACACACATTAGAGTATGCCACAACCGGCGTATTCACAACCACAAGGTATTTGCTTCGGTAGCAGAGCGTGGACAATGTTCTATCGGTTGGTTCTACGGATTCAAACTACACCTGATCATTAATGATAAAGGTGAAATACTGTCTTTTTACCTTACAAAGGGTAATGTAGATGACCGGAACATCAAACTCATGACTTCCATGACCGAGGATATCTTTGGCAAATTGTTCGGAGATAAAGGCTACATATCAAAGGCTTTGGCTGATTTGTTATGGGGTAATGGCATTCAGATGATCACCAAACCACGCAAAAACATGAAAAACTTCAATATCTCGCAGACTGACAAAATAATGCTTAGAAAACGCGCAATCATCGAGTGTGTTAACGATGAATTGAAAAACATCTGCAAACTGCAGCACACCAGGCATCGGTCAATAAATAACTTTCTGATGAACACAATGGGGGTACTTTGTGCTTACCATTTCTTCCCTAAAAAACCTTCCCTTAATATTCAATTTGAAGAAAACGATACGCAACTTCTTTTAGCTGCTTAACCCGAACTCACGTTAAGGTAAATTGTTTAACCGTAAATTGCCTGACGGAAACTATGATACTTACTGAATTTTATTTGATATCCTGCCGGTTGATACTGTCTTTTTTTTGCTTCTTCTCCTCTGATTTGAAATACCCTCGTACTAAAAAATTATGTTTAAGGGCTATTACGATCTGATTAAAACCATCCGTGCCTTTTTGAACATTTTCCATACTGGTATTTAATCTTTGGCTTATCAGCGTGCAGGAATGGCTCATGCGGGTAGCCACCACGTATTTATAGGGATTTGTACC
>CAZZYE010001483.1:0-1725 GCA_964658145.1 uncultured Stigonema sp. | reverse complement strand
GTGCCTCGCAGATAGCAGACCGGAGGTGGGCCGTCGCGGAGGGTGACGGTCTGGAAATTGTCCTAATATGTAGTATATTTTGTAATACGTGTCTCTCACTCTATTTTTTTCATTTTCCATTGATTTGGGCGAACCTGTACCTTTTTTATTTTTTTTTATTTTTAATTTTTAATTGGAGCGAAGCGAGTGACATCAGAAGATTTAGAAACAGTCGCATCATCATTTCAATCTTTTATCAACAAATTACACTCTAAGTACAAATTACTACAAGATGGTGCAGTAGCTAATTACATTCCGGAACTGGCAAAGGTGAACCCGGACTTATTTAGCATTTGCATCGCTACTGTTAACGGCGATTTTTACGAAGTTGGGGATTACAATCAGCTATTTACGATTCAGTCGATTTCCAAAGTGTTTATCTACGGACTAGCGCTAGAGGATCATGGAAGAGATTACGTTTTGACTAAGGTTGGCGTCGAACCGACGGGGGACGCATTCAACGCAATTATCCTCGATGAGCAATCGAAGCGACCCTATAATCCAATGGTGAATGCAGGGGCGATTGCTACTACCAGTTTGATCAAAGGATCAGGTGCGACAGAACGTCTTAACCGGATGCTGGATATGTTCCAGCGATACATTGGTCACAATGTTTTTGTTGATATTTCAGTATTTACCTCAGAACGCAGCACAGGACATCGTAACCGTGCAATGGCACACCTGATGCTGAATTTTGGCATGATTGACACTCATATAGACGAAGCGCTAGATCTCTACTTTCAGCAGTGTTCTGTCATGGTGAATTGCCATGACTTGGCAATCATGGCAGCGACTTTGGCGAATTCGGGTATCAACCCAATTACAAAAGAGCAAGCTGTAGATAGCCGTTGTATAAAAGACATTCTTAGTGTGATGTATACTTGCGGCATGTATAATTTTGCAGGTGAATGGGCTTATAAAATTGGTATTCCAGCAAAAAGCGGTATTTGTGGTGGGATTATTGCTGTGGTGCCGAATCTCATGGGAATTAGCGTATTTTCACCCCTGCTAGACTCACGTGGTAACAGTGTCCGGGGAGTTAAGGTTTGTGAGGACCTTTCACAGAAGTTCAATTTACATTTGTTTGAATGTTCGCGGTACAGGTCAATATATGATTGAATCTGGGATGAATTTTTTCAGAATATTTATATTTTTTCTGTTAAGACGTTGCTTTCTTCGGATCGCTTTCGGTAGGCGAGCGATCGTTTTGAGTTACTGATGTAAAAATTTATGAGATCAATATATATAGTAATCCTATTGGAGTTGTGAAAATTCAAACGGCAAGAAACCAGATTTCTCTGTCACAAATGATTTAAGAATGAAGAACCGTCAACTTTTTTATCCGTTATTAGTACTTAGTTTTTTAGGTATTATAGGTTTCTCTTACATCTTCGGTAGATTGCTGATAACTGGCTGTGACCAATGGAGTGTTGCTTCATCAAAAAGTGCAAAATACTACACTCATCCCGAGAAAGTAGAGGTTCAGCCTTGGCATGGTCGGCATCATGTGTACGCTATATTCATGATTCCAGGCGGATATCTCAACGATAAGTTATTTACAATCACAATCCAGGGTGCTGGGACTTACTGTGGAGTGGTAGATTTTGGCGGTGCTAGAGTCGCTGAGGGTGTTTATGCTGAACCAGGAAATTACCTGATGAAAGGATTGTTAAATACTCGAACTGC
>CAZZYE010001482.1:767-1725 GCA_964658145.1 uncultured Stigonema sp. | reverse complement strand
GCAATGCCCACCCTACACAAGAAAATAACGCAACGAATTTATGCAATCGTGTACTTAGTTTATAAAATCATGGAAACGGTCAACATCCATCAAGGCAAAACAAATCTCTCACGGCTTTTGTTACGTGTAGAACTTGGAGAGGAAATTATTATTTCCAACCGAGGCGTTCCGATCGCGAAGTTGGTGCCGTTTCGCTCCTCATCAAATCGCCGGAATTGTCTAGGGCAAGACCAAGGGCGTTTCATAGTGCCAGAAGACTACAACGCTCCCTTGCCGGAAGATCTCTTGACAGCCTTTGAAGGCGGTACGCTATAGACTTTTGCTGGATACGCAGTGCTGGTTGTGGTGTGTTTGCTCAACCAGAGCGTTTGAATGAGGAGGCGCGAAGCGCAGATTGCCGATGAAACAAATGAATTGTGGTTCTCCGTTGCTAGCGTTTGGGAAATGGGGATAAAAGTTGCCATCGGAAAGTTGCCACTCTTTGAACCACTCGATAGTTATATTTCTAGCCGGATGGGGCAGTTGGGGGCGCGATCGCTCTCGATTACAGCGTTTCATGCCTTAAAAGTTCTCTCAAAGAATCATTCCAGGGTTCATCTGGAAAAGGTTTTGCTCCCTGATTGTGCAGTCGGTTACCTTCTGATGCAGTAGGATGCATCCGGACAAAAACTGGGATATCCTTGAGCTTTTCCAAAGCTTCCACTGCACCTGCCCAAGTACCACCCTTCCTAACTGCGGAACTGACAATAAGGGCATAATCCGCTAAAGCATAAATATACTTGTTTCGCCCCATCGCATTACCAACATTGAACCCAGCATCAGGATCGTAACTTGAAACCAAGGTAAGTCTGCCCTCTTTGATACTAGTGCGATACTTGCTGTTGACTGCCGCCTTAGTTAAACTATCTGCAAGTACAGCGATCGCTCCTCCCCCAGCATCCAACACCCCCAGCATCGC
>CAZZYE010001482.1:0-757 GCA_964658145.1 uncultured Stigonema sp. | reverse complement strand
CTGCTTGATCCACCCCACGCGCCCCTCCAGAAATCACCTGCATTCCTTGTACAGCACAGCTTTGTGCAACTCTTTTAGTGTATCCAAGTTCCTCTTCATCGACATCACGAGAACCCACAATTGCCAGTCCTCCCATCGATAGCAATTCGATATTGCCAATCCCATAGAGAATTGCTGGTGCTAAATATCTCAGTTGCTGCTTGAGACGCTTGGGATAGTTCGTGTCACTTCGTCCCAGCACCCACAGTCCCTGATTCGTCCACTTCTCAACTGCAAAACTCAGCATTGCACCCCGTTCTAGCAAAGCTGTCAGCCGATCGGAATTAAGTTTACTATCGGTAATTTTTTGTAACTGTTCTTTTGCTGTTGGCGCAAGTAAATCTGCTGGACGCATCTGGTTTTCCCGCAACCAGTCAGCCAAAGAGTTATACTCACTAAGGGTCAAGGGTTCGGGTTCAATCTGACGATTTTGCCCAAAGCTGGCACACAACAGTAAAATTGCTTGAGTATCTGTTGGCAGCACATGATTTAACATGATTTTCTCATCACCTTGACTTAATTTATTAAGTAGGGTGCGTTAACGTAGTGTAACGCACCATTTCAGACGGTGCGTTACGGCGCACAATGATAATTATTTAGTCAAAAGTATTACATAATTTGCGCCTAACACACCCTACCGTAATTTAATGTTTACTTTATAAATCAATACGGTTCAGTTAGTAGCGTTCAGTCATCGAAGATCCCCCCAACCCCCCTT
>CAZZYE010001481.1:0-1728 GCA_964658145.1 uncultured Stigonema sp. | reverse complement strand
CGTCACTGCGTGTGAAGGTCATGATTTGGTCAGTGGTGAGGTTTCCAGCAGCGCAACCCCGCATGGTGTCAATCCAGGTTAAGATTTTATCGTCCTGTTGTATTTTCTTGAGGTAAAGACGATCGCCTTCGATTTCAAACGCTAATTCTACGTCGCGAGAAATGCTTAGCGCCTCTCGGATTTCAGGAGGGATGGTAATCTGACCGTCAGGTGTAATCCGCATCGTGTGTTTGTTGTTCAAGCGTTCTTATATCCTCATATTAATTCAGAAAAAGGACGTCTACTCCTCACGACTAATGACTGACAACTCTAGATAGAGTATATATAAAGCCTTCCCACTTAAACTGTAAATAGCTTGATTCGGTTATGGGGGTAAGTGTGTGAATTTGGACAGGTTTGCCCAGCAGATAGAAGAGGTGCGTCAGCGTACAGAGACATTAACTCAGTACGCCGACGAATCGTCATTGCCGCAACAAGATTTGCTGGCGCAAGCCTTAGAGGAACTCCAGAACTCCTTGGAAGAATTGCATGTAGCAGAGGAAGAGTTGGTGGAGCAGAATGAGCAGTTAGCGATCGCTTATGCCTTGATAGAACAAGAACGCCAGCGCTACCAAGAATTGTTCGATTTTGCACCTGATGGCTATTTGATCACAGATACCAACGGCAAAATCATCGAAGCTAACTGCGCCGCTACTAACCTGCTCAAAGTTCCGAAAAAGTTCCTCCAAGGCAAACCCTTGAGCAGCTACATTCCAGAAGAAGAACGACGAGCCTTTCGTATCCAACTGCTCCAAATGCATCACATGGAGCGAATGCATGAGTGGGAAATCTGCTTACAACCGCGAGATAGTAATAAATTTCATTGTTCTATAACTGTAACTACTGTGTATGACGGTGCAGGAAATCCTGTCGGCTGGCGCTGGCTACTTCGAGATGTCACAGCCCGCAAGCAGGCAGAGGAAAAACTGCACTTGATTCAACTCCAGAATTTGCAATTACAAGAAGCTGCACGGATAAAATCCCAGTTTATGTCAGTTATATCCCACGAACTACGTACCCCAATGAATGCAATTTTGGGGTTTTCTCAACTGATGTTGCGCCGCTACTACCATCTGTTCCCTCCAGAAATAACAACTATGGTAGAAAAAATTGTCAACAGTGGTAAACATCTACTGGCGCTGATCGAGGATATACTTGACTATTCGTCACTTGAGGCAGGTAGGCTGGATCTACAACTGCAAGAATTTAACTTAGTGGAGTTAGTCACAAGTACCACAGAACAACTGCGTTTCCTGGCAGAGCAAAAAAACTTAACATTGGCTATTCACACCAACGTCCAAAACCCCAAAATTGTCAACGACAGCGATCGCGTCCGGCAAGTGTTGGTTAATCTAATTGACAACGCTATTAAGTTTACAGACACTGGCGGCGTATTTTTAGAAATCCAAGAACTAGATCAAGACCAACTAACGCTGATGGTCATAGATACTGGCATTGGCATCCCGGAAGCTGAATTGAAAAACATTTTCCAAGGATTTTGGCAATTAAATCAGTCTACTACACGCAGACACGGCGGTACAGGTTTAGGACTAGCAATTGTAGACAAATTGGTACGCCTAATGAACGGAACTATCACTGTTGAAAGTAGATTGGATGAAGGTTCAACCTTTTGTATCGTGTTGCGACGGGAAGTTAATTGTTGATAAAAACAGGGAACAGGGAACAGGG
>CAZZYE010001480.1:0-1730 GCA_964658145.1 uncultured Stigonema sp. | reverse complement strand
TCAAAAACGACGACAATTGTCGTCGTTTTCTTCCAACTGCTGAAAGCCAAGTACGCGATTTAGCAGATTTGACTCCAATTAAGCAATGCGTTGTCTACGCCGCAGCTATCGAGGAAGTTGGTGGCAAGGTTCCGCCCCGTCGCGTTATCAAGGATATTATGAAGCGGTTGAAAGGATGCAACACGACTCCACAAGAGAATCCTTACTCCGAGGGCGATCTGGTGAAGATTCACGCCGACACCAATCCCAGCCTACGTAAGTATAACGGCTACTGGGGTGTTGTCATCCACAAAGGCAAAACTAGCTGCAAGGTTCATATTAGTGTAAAAAAGGTAAACATAGAGTGTATCGAGAGCGAAATGGACAAAATTGAGCCGAAGTATGCCGCAGATCTTAAAGCCGTAAATAAGCGTATTACCACTTTGATACAGAAAGATAACTTGAGCTGTATGGCAATAAGTATCTTGGAGATTTTGGGGCAACGGAGCTGCTTTAGCCCCGATGACTTATGGTTTCTGGAAAAGGTGGAAGAGCATTATAGAAGTTAAAAATGGGGGTCTATAGGATGAATCCACACGGTTTCCAGATGATTTTGTTTGCTGCGTAAATAGGCTCAACTAAATTTATAATTCTTCCTATTTACCTGAATCGACTGACCTACGCCATCCCATAGGGAATAGCGTACTTGTAAAGCGCTGTGAGCAGAGTGTAAAGCTTGTTCCCACTTCAAAGGGTCATTACCACAAAGATTTTTTAATAGTTTCTGCCCCATTGGGACATGCTGATCCTCATCAAGAAAAGTGTGTCGGTCGAGGTAAAGTTGCAAGGAATTGCAGGTAAATACATGAGAATTTTCCAAACTGCCAAGGATCTGCCTAAACATAGCAGGAACGATGTCCTCTCGACCTAGTAGAAAAGCCGCCGCCACTTCATGAGTTGACTTGTTTACAGTGCTAAAGGTGAAAAGTACAAAGTTTTTTGTAGATTCGGGTATGGAAAGAGTGGCTAGAGCTTGCTCAACAGAAAAACCTTGTCGAAGAGAGTAGATAAACTTTCTGATTGAACTGCTATCAGCCCCAATCTCTTCCATAGCTGTTAAATAGAGATCAAAATGACTTGTGTAACGTTTTGGGGTGACTTCATCAGTTTCTTCAGCTAGAACAATCTCGTTAACCATCCTTGCTGAATTAATATCTGTCGGTGGAAGCCACGGCACATCTAAGCAAGTTACTCGGCGTTGAAGAGTTTTAATAAGTGACATAAAATCCCAAATAGCAAATATGTGGGATTCCATAAATATCCGCAAAGATGTCAGATCTCCCAATTGTTTGTAAACTGGGTGATTTAGAAGATCGGTACGGGTAGATTCAATTTTCCTTTCCAGCAAAATGTAATGGTCTATCTCTTCCAACATAGCTAGTTCTCTATTTCCACTTTGAGGTTTTTCATTACAGTCTTTCATTTTTTTAACCTCTTTCAACGTAATATTTAAGATTCACCTTCGATATTTTACTATAGCAATGCTAGAGCAATCGCATCTAAACTTTGTCAATTTGTAAAGTGCGTATTTTCTAATTTTTAGTTGAAAGTAGATAGATTTTTAGTAGCCAATTGTGCCAAGATATTTTTGTTAATGTACAGACTATGAAAAAAGCAATTGGCTAATTTACTCCTATGGACTTAATATAGCAATCCTATATTGGAGTCGTATTTGAGGAGAGAAAAATTAT
>CAZZYE010001479.1:0-1742 GCA_964658145.1 uncultured Stigonema sp. | reverse complement strand
TGGGAAAGTCTCAAAAAACTCTATCGAGAAGTGGCTAAAATGATTCACCCAGATTTAACCACAGATCAAGCAGAACGCTTACTTAGACAGAAAATAATGACTGAGGTGAATCAAGCATATGAAAATGGCAATGAGATGCGGCTAAGGGAAATTATACAAGAATGGCAAAACAAATCAGAGTCAGTTCAAGAGCAAAGCCTTGCTACTGAACTAATTCGTGTAATTCGTGAAATCGCTCAAATAAGTGATAGATTAAAGGCTATTGAGCAGAAAATTAAGGAGTTGAAACTCTCTGAACTTTATCAAATTAGAATTAAAGCTCTTAATATTAAACAGGAAGGTCGTGATTTGTTAGCGGAAATGGCTTCTCAAATTGATGAACAGATTGCCCAAGCAAAAATTAACTTAGAAAATATGAAGTTTAAGGTATATAAATAAGTATGAATAATGAGCCACAAAAAACTATCGATGGCATTATTTTAGTTGAAAAACAGGAGATTACTAGCTATTCATCTAATCTGGTTAGAAGAGGATTAGAGTTAGCCAATCAGGTTTTACTAAGTACTGAAGAATACAACAACCTAGTAGAAATCTATAGGGATGTTATTCGTATTGATGCGAACCAAGTTGGCATAGTTGAGGCAAAAGATGGCGCTACCCCACTGTCCGGTCAAAACTTTGGAAAGGTGGTTGAGTGCAATGACTTCCAAGATGCACAGGCATTCTTGGACAATGGAGGGCAGAAAGGGAAACAATTAGCAATTCTGACAACTGGTACTTACCAAATTAACACTACATTGTTCAAGGTTTGTAAAGCACCAGTTGTCAAAGTCATACCAGGAGAGATTGCCCTAGTGTTTGCTCAAGATGGTGCACCCTTATCAGCAGAAAGAATTCTCGGTAGGGCTGTCGAATGTAATAACTTCGAGGATGCACAAGCATTTATTAATAATGGGGGGCAAAGAGGTAAGCAGTTAGCTATTCTGAGATCTGGTGAATATCAAATTAATACTGATTTGTTCACTATCGTGACCACAGGCAATGCTACCCAATATGGCATGAAGCCTGAAAATCTGAAGATATGTACGATAGGCGCAGATAAGATTGGAATAGTTACGACTCTTGATGGATTGCCCACCCCAGAAGGTGAAGTTGCTAGTCCGTTCATCGAGGGACATGACAAATTTCAAAATGGACAGAAATTTATTGATGTGGGTGGTTACCGAGGTTTACAGGAAGAATTTCTGCAAGAAGGTTCCTGGAGCCTAAATCCTTGGTTTGTAACGGTTGAACAAGTGCCGTTGACGGAAATTTCCTCAGGTACAGTCGGAGTAATTACTTCATATATTGGGAAGAATGCTGATAGTGCTTTTACAAAAGAGTCTCGATTGGTGGATGAAGGATACAAGGGAATACAGAAAATACAACTACGACCTGGAAAGTACCCCATTAACACGAGAGTAAAAAGTGTAGAGATTGTCCCGACTTACAACATTATTCTGAATTGGTCAGATGAACCAAAACCAGAGGACAACTACGACATAAATCTTAAAGCATTGACACTTCGTTCTAAGGATGGATTTACCTTTGATATTAGGGTTACTCAGGTTATCAGTATTGCTGAAGAAGATGCACCCCGAATGATCTTACATGTTGGTGCTATGGCTGAGAATTTTCATCAAAGATACAAGAAGTAAAATGCAAGACTTAGGGAAAACGAGAAGGGTCTAACCCTACTTCAG
>CAZZYE010001478.1:0-1743 GCA_964658145.1 uncultured Stigonema sp. | reverse complement strand
AGCTACAACTAGATTGTCGGCTGGTGTGCCGCAGGCGCACCCCCTGAACGGTTACAAAATATTTTTAGATAATTTGCCGATGAAATCACTGTTTGTATTTATTTATAACCAGATAGAAGCATTTCTGAAACCAGAATATTTATTCTTCAATGTTAAAATATCAACAAATCGCCTGTTATTAAAACCTATATCGATGACATATAAAGCAGATATTTTTGCAGAATTAAGCGATGAAATAACTACTTATATGTATCCACGGTCAGCTAAAGAAATTGCTGAAACCGAAGCATTTATTAATGATTCAATTTTTGGTATGAAAATCGAAAGTCATTTGATACTTGTGATTTTAAATAAAGAATCACAAGAATTTTTGGGATGTACTGGAATACACTACATTAATCGTAAAAATCCAGAAATCGGTATTTGGGTAAAAAAATCAGCACACGGAAATGGCTATGGGCTAGAGACTGTTACAGCACTTAAGAAATGGACTGAGGAAAACTTAGATTATGAGTATCTCATTTATCCTGTTGATCGGGAAAACATCCCCAGCCGCAGAATCCCAGAAACGCTTGGTGGGCAAATTGTCAAAGAATACGAGCAAACAAATTTGAGTGGAAGAGTCTTACATGTTATAGAGTATAGAATTCCTAATTCCACCAAGGAATAAAGAGGCAGGGCGAGTAGAGACGTTCCGGCGGAACGTCTGTCTATGGAATGGCGTAGTGAGGAAAGAGTATTTTCATGGTTGGTGGTGAAATTTTTTTCCCAAAACGTCTGCCTCAGTTTAGCAAGTTGCGGAGCCATATAATAGGCATTCCCAGGTAGAACCTGGGAACGAGATCAGGACTAAACCAAACAGCGTTCAATTGTTGCTACAACCGACTGTCCAAGTGTTAGTAAATCGTAGCCGCCTTCCAAGCCAAAAAGAATTTTTCGAGTTATTCCCAGACAATAATCTGTAAACAACCCAAAATCTTGTGGTTGCAGATTTATGCTTGCCAAGGGATCAGCGGCGTTGGCGTCGTAACCTGCACTTACAATCAGGAGATCTGGTTGAAAGTTAGATAAAAAAGGTACTACCTTTTTCTCAAAAACTAGTTGATATGTGCCAATATCGCTGCCAGGAGGAAAAGTCAAATTTAGCACATTGTTATGGAAGCCATGCTCTGTTGCTTTACCAGTACCAGGGTAGCAGGGGTATTGATGCAAAGAACAGTAGGCAAGTTGTGGGTTAGTTTCCACGAGTGCCTGTGTACCATTACCGTGATGTACATCCCAGTCAAGGATAGCAACACGGTTCATTTCCGGTTGTTTTAGAGCATAGAAAGCAGCGATCGCCGCATTGGAAAATAAGCAAAAACCCATTCCCCCGTCTTTTTCCGCGTGGTGTCCTGGTGGACGCGCCAACACAAAAGCCGGATTTTGTGTTGCTAGCACAGCATCAACTCCATCTAACCAGGCACTTACCGCCAACAAGGCAACATCATAACTGCGTGGGGAAACTGGTGTATCTCCATCCAAATAACCGCCGCCAGCAAGAGCAATTTCCTGAAGTTTGTATATATAGCGCTGAGTGTGGGCTTTTTCCAGAAAAGACATTAGCGATCGCTCCTCTGGTGAGGTAGGCGATCGCCATTCAATTTCATTAGCTAAAGGAGCTTCTTTAAGGGCATTTACAATTGCCGTCAAGCGTTCTGGCTTTTCTGGATGGTAAGATCCTGTCTTGTGTTCCAGAAACTC
>CAZZYE010001477.1:0-1748 GCA_964658145.1 uncultured Stigonema sp. | reverse complement strand
AACGGACGCTCATTCCGAAAAGTTCTAGTCGGCTTAAGCCGACTTCAGCTATTAGCCTAGGAATTAATTCCTAGGCTTGTTGGTTGCGATATTAGAATGAAATAGCCCTGCGATCAATTTGACGAAGAATACAACTCTAACTCAACCCTATAAAAATATTTTTACTGTCACTTCACAGACCGAGTTTATCCCTCACTTCACTACACAATTTTGTCTCACCACGACCGATTTTAAAGTACACATCAGGCTACTGAAATTCAAGGTCTTCAAAATTAGACTTTTTGCCAAAGTGCATAAGTTCATTTTAGTGTCACCTATTTAAAGATTGAAAAGAACTAAAGAGATGTATTGAAAGTCTCTTTAAGGACGCTTTTAGTCTACAGATTCTCCTATATCCCATGATTGGATTTAGGGGATATAAAGTGCAAAACTTGTCACCAGTAAACCATCTTATCAACACCATAAACAGATGCATATGAACAAGCTAAGTCAATTCTTTCAAGACGATAACGATCGCTTTTCTGCGACCCGTCTAGCCTTTCTGTCATGGATCTTCGGTGTCCTAATTATTTGGGGAGTAGGCAGTTTCCATGATAAAAAAATGCAGGATATTCCCAGTTCAATACAGGTTCTAATTGGAGTCCTAATGACTGGCAAAGTTGTACAAAAATTTAGTGAGGTTTCTGGCTCTACTGCAACTGCTGATAAGCCAGCTATCGAGAAAGTCAATACAGCAGGTCCTAATCCAGTTGAGAATGGTTTACTCACAAGTTCAGTTAACAATAGTAAACAATAATGAATCTTTAAACTCATCCCACCCCGCGCATGGAGTGGGATTTCGTTGGCATGGGGCATGGGTGGTCCCTGACGTGGTATTCGTGGCGCAAGGTTATACCCGTGCTTGCTGAAAAATACACTGTTATTGCGCCGGATATACGGGGGATGGGGGACTCGGAGAAGCCACCCTCCGGCTACGATATCATTGCTGAAGAAAAGAGACTCGGAAGGTGAAGAAACCGTGAATCTAATTAAACAAGCTGGGAATGAAGCCTTATTTGTTATATGTTGCCTACACAGGTGTCGGTGACCTGGGTGAAGATCGCGGTAATAGAGAGAAATTAGTTAGGGTAGTTAACACCGTCCCTCTCCGTAGACATAAGTTGTGGATGGCAACAGAAAGGTATGATATATGTTGGTAAGTTTTGTAGTTGTGAGTTTCCAGCAACTCACTCTTTGTCAGCAATCCACAACTGATAAAAAATGCGATCGCTTGCACGACTGTTAAGTATCTGTTTCTCTACGTCCCTCTTACCACAATTCTCACTTGCCGTAACTCCCTCGGTTCCAATGCCTTCCGATGCTCCTTTGGAATTAAGCTTGTTGAGAAATCCAAAAGATGTGATTACAGCTAACACCATTTCCCAAAGAGGATTGACTGTTCCGAGTTTGTGGTTGGTAAAACAAAGCTCTGAGAATAAGCTGTTGAATAACTGGATAGCATATCCGGCTACAAATACAGAACCTGCACGAGTAGATTTATTGGTAAATCAGCAAGTTTGGACTTTACTAGACTATATAGAGCGCTACGGCTTTGTTAATCGCTTTGGCACTGTTGCACGGAATAATGGTTATAACGTCCGGGTTTTCGATTATCAAAAAGAACGTTTAGCAACCTACACTTGTAACTTTAGTACAAGTCCAATGTCATGCAGGATCGAGATAAATACTAAAATAAGATAAATGCTAAT
>CAZZYE010001476.1:0-1749 GCA_964658145.1 uncultured Stigonema sp. | reverse complement strand
AATGTCAAGCACTAAAGTGGGAGAAAACATAGATTTAGCTCAGAAATTGACGGTTTCAGCCGACCATGTTTTCGTGTTCATAGAAGTTTTTGAACGCGAAGGTGGAATTCAATCCTATGTGAAGGATCTTTTTCGAGCCTATCTCGCATTGAGCAAACCCCTATGTGCAGAAGTATTTTTGCTGAGAGATGGTCCTGAGTGTTCAAATCCTTTTGAATCAGACCGTTTAAAATTTCATTACTTCAAAACTCAGTCTCCCCAACTAGGACGAGCAAGAATGACAATGGCATTACTCGCCTGTCTATTGCGCCAGCGACCCCAGCACGTCTTCTGCGGTCATGTTAACCTTGCACCCTTGGTTGGTATGTTGTGCCAACTTTTGGGAATTTCTTACACGGTGATGACTCATGGCAAAGAGGTTTGGCAACCGTTACCAAATCTGATACAATATAGCCTGCAAAAAGCAGCGCACATTTGGACAGTGAGCCGCTATACTCGTCAAATGGCCTGTGCTGCCAATAATCTCGATCCTGCTAAGGTAATAACATTGCCATGTGCTGTGAATGGTGATGACTTTACTCCAGGAGCAAAGCCGACTCTGTTGTTAGAACGTTATGGTTTAACAGGGGCAAAGGTACTGATGACCGTAGCGCGACTGTGGTCAGGAGATATTTACAAAGGTGTGGATGTGACGATTCAGGCTTTACCACAAATAGCGCGTGTATTTCCGCAAGTCAAATACTTGGTAATTGGTCGCGGCGATGACCAACCACGATTAGCCCGACAAGCCTTAGATCATGGTGTAAGCGATCGCGTCATATTCGCTGGGTTCATTCCTACAAAAGAACTAGTAGCACACTACCGCCTTGCTGATGCCTACGTAATGCCTTCCCAAGAAGGCTTTGGCATTGTCTATCTGGAAGCAATGGCTTGTGGTGTGCCGGTGCTATCTGGTGATGCTGATGGGTCAGGTGACCCATTGCAAGATGGCAAACTTGGTTGGCGAGTACCACACCGCGATCGGGATGCTGTAGCGGCGGCTTGTATCGAAATTCTTAACGGAGATGACCAACGTTGTGATGGGCGGTGGCTGCGAGAGGAGGCGATCGCCCACTTCGGTCTGGATGCTTTTCAACAGCGTTTGAAAGCGCAAGTTTTGTCAAAAGTCAATAGTCAGTAGTTAAAATGAAATCATTACAATACCCCTAGTAACAACTGCATTTCCTCGGCATCTTGTGTCATGCCTAAGTGTTCAAAGGCATCCATTGCTTCTCTAGCTAATTTATCAGCTTGATCGGCACTGCCCCACCTTCTGTGCCATTTTGCTAGAGAGCATTTATAGCGGGCTAAACGTCGCTTGTTTTTGCTACTGTCAGCCACAATGATGCCTTTAGTTAATAACTGTTGAGCGCCATCGCGCTCGCCTTGTTCAATGGCGATCTCTGCCAGCCAATTTTGAGCAGAATTAATTACCCGATACCAGTTAATTTTTTTGGCACTTAGCATGACCTCTTGAAAAAGAATTTTAGCTTCAGAATATTTATTTTCTTTGTGTAAGATAACTGCTCGATGATAAAGAACAGGAATGTAATAACGGATGTGTTTTTGCTCGTTTAAATTAGCTTGAGTCACTAACTTCTGTTATATATCCAGCCATGCACGAGCATCTGGATAATTTTTTTGCCTGATTTGTAGCCCTGACTTTTCACGGGATGTGGAAAGGGGGAAATAGTTCGCGAGTTGAAGTGG
>CAZZYE010001475.1:0-1751 GCA_964658145.1 uncultured Stigonema sp. | reverse complement strand
TTCCAGATCCCGTGAAAAGTAAGTTGTTGAATCATCCGGCACATCAACAACTGAAAGGGTGACGTTGATCTTAGGGTCAATGACTTGTACAGGAGAACCATTGATGCTGTGGAAGTAGGTGCGTAGAATTTCGTGGCGTTCTACAATTTTCTGGATAGCTTGTTCAAGTGCTTTAATGTTGAGATTGCCAGTTATTTGTAGGGCGACAGCTATATTATAAGTACCACTGATGCCCTCTAGTTGGTTGAGGAACCAGAGTCGTGACTGGACAAATGACAGAGGTATTTGTGCTGTATTCCTTGGTCTGGGGATAATTGCTGGGGCAAGTTTTTTCCCTGACCCTTGTTGCTCCTTGAGGATCGCCTCCGCCAATTCAGCAACAGTGGGAGATTCAAACAAGCAACGTAGAGGTAAATCAACTTTAAAAGTCTCCCGCAGGCGAGAAATAACTTGCATTGCCAGTAGAGAATGTCCACCCAGTTCAAAGAAATTGTCGTGAATACCAATTTCTCTTCGGAGTACGATCGCTATGATGTCTACTATCAATTCCTGAGTAGGTGTGCGTGGTGTCACTAAATTATGACTGCTACTCAGTTCCTGAGTCGGTGCTGTGAGAGCGCGATAATCTATCTTACCGTTGTTCGTCAAAGGAAAAGCATCCAACATCATCCAAGCGGCAGGAACCATGTAATCAGGGAGTTGCTGCTTGAGGAATTGGCGTAACTCAGGGATGCAAGGCTTATTTGAGTGCGGGATAATGTAAGCAACTAGGCGCTTGTCTCCTGGTTGGTCTTCTCGCACCATCACCACCGTTGCTTGCACTTGGGGATGTTGCATCAATACGGTTTCAATTTCTCCTAATTCGATACGGAAACCGCGAATCTTTACTTGGTTGTCAACTCGTCCCAAAAACTCTAAGTTGCCATCTGGGCGATAATATACCAAGTCCCCTGTTTTGTAAAGACGAGCCGATTTTGAATTGTCAAAAGGATTGGGAATAAACTTTTGTGCTGTCAACTCCGGACGGTGCAAATAGCCCCTGGCTAAATCTACACCCCCAATATGCAGGTGTCCCGGCACACCTACAGGTACTGGTTGCAAGTATTTATCCAATACATACATTTGTGTATTGCCAATCGGTTTGCCAATGGGAACCGATATTTCCTCTTTGTCGCTGAAGAAATAGAAGCTGGTCATCACCGTTGCTTCTGTGGGACCGTAACCATTAACCAGCTGTGGAGGATGGGACAAATGTGATACACTTCTTTGCCATCGCCGAACATATTCCAGTTTTGCCTCTTCTCCGCCAATAATTACCAGCCTTAAACATTCGGGAATTCGAGGGTCTGCGGTACTTAATTCCGTTGTTAACTGATGCCAATAGGCGGTGGGAAGATCCAATACTGTTAACTGCCAATCTCCACAATGCTGCCAGAAGCGATCGCTAGAGAGCAACATTTCCTCTGTCCGCAGTACCACAGTCCCACCGACACTTAAACAGGGGTAGATTTCCTGAACTGAGGTGTCAAAGCTGATAGATGCAAATTGTAAAAACCGGTCTTGGTAAGTTATTCCATATTCTTTTGTTGCTACAGTCACGAAATTCATCAGCGCAAGATGTTCAATCATCACGCCTTTGGGTTTACCTGTGGAACCGCTCGTGTAGATGGTATAAGCTAAGTTATTCAGGTTAACTTCACTGACAGGATTTTCTTTACTTTGCTGATTAATGACTCTCCAGTTTGTATCTA
>CAZZYE010001474.1:0-1766 GCA_964658145.1 uncultured Stigonema sp. | reverse complement strand
TGTCCTCCTTGTCCCCCTTGTTCGGATCTCAAATAGAATTGCTATAAATATCAACTCTCCTTTTGTTGTGGTAAAATGCCAACAACAAAATTAAACAAAAGCATCGCGTTTATTGCTCCATATTTTTCACACTTACTATTCCCGCACTACAAAGCTGAACCAGTATGACTTTCTCGGTCGCTTTTTCCATCTGGCGATCGTCAATGTTCTCTCCAATATCATGATCCCCTTGGCGGGAACGATCAGTTTGGCTTTCTTGGGTCGTTTAGATGAAATTCATCATTTGGCTGGAGTTACCTTAGCTGCGACCTTGTTTGATTTCATCTACTACAGTTTCTCCTTTTTACGGATGGGAACCACTGGAGTAACTGCACAAGCTGTGGGACGAGGTGACCGAGAGGCGATGCTGCTGGTGGGACTGCGCAATGGCTTAATCGCCCTAGGGCTTGGCGCACTTCTGGTGATTTTGCAGTATCCTCTGAGAGAACTGGGGTTTGCCTTGACAGGTGCTAACCCAGAAGTAAGAGCTTCTGCTGTTGCCTATTTCAATATCTGCATTTGGGGAACACCTGCTTTTTTGCTCAACGCTGTCCTGGTAGGTTGGCTTCTGGGACGAGAACAAAGTGGCAAAGTCTTGCTGTTATCCCTGATTTGGAATGGCGCTAACATCCTGCTGAACTACCTATTTATTGTCCGGTGGGCTTTTGCAAGTACGGGGGCTGGACTGTCCCAGATTCTCGCTCAGTGTGTGGAGTTGTTGGTAGGAGTGATTTTGGTATGCCGAGAAATTTCTTGGCAAGAAGTACGAGCAGTAGCGCCACAGGTTTGGGACTTGCCAAGTTTGAAAGCCACTTTTACCCTGAACGGCAATATATTTGTCTGGAGCGTAAGTGAAATGTTGCCGTTAATCGTCTTCAACGACTTAAGTGCTGCTATGGGGACTATTATTCTGGCACAAAATGCCTTACTTATGCAAGTCATACTTCTCAGCTTTTTCTTTTTTGAGGGAATAGCATTCGCTACAGAAACTTTAAGCGGAAGTTTCAAGGGTCAGGGAGAGGAGCATCAGTTTAAGCCTCTTTTACAAGTGGTGGTAGGAACTCAAATGCTTATGGGGCTTATTTTTGCTGGAGCATCTGTCCTCTTTCCTCAGACTATATTTGGTTTATTAACCAACCACAATGAAGTCATAGAGCCAATCAAAATCTATGTGATCTGGTTGCTTCCTATACTGGTAAGTGCTTCAATTGCTTTCAGTCTAGATGGATACTTTGCAGGTCTTGCACTGGTGAATATTCTCCGCAACTCCAGCTTAATTAGCGTTTTGTTGGGATTTGCGCCCGTGGCTATGTTGACTTGGCATTTTCAGAGTAATCATATCCTATGGTTGGCTTACTCAACGTTTATGGTAACTAGAAGCGTCATACTTGCGGTAGAGTTGCCTAGGACGTTTAGCAGTAGTACTGTTTCTGCTACAGCTATCGACAATGAGCTTGCTCGATAGTTGCTGCCATCATTTGGGCGAAAACCACCGCGCGAGCAATCAGCGTAATGCAGTAGACATCTCCGAAAAAGAATGTAGAGACGCGACGCCCTTCGGGTTGGTGCAGTCGCCTGGGCGCGGGAAACACTCGTGTCGGCGCTTACGCTCAAATTTCGCTTCTCTACAAGGGTTTCAGACAACGAATAATTAAATTCGGTCGATGTCTAGTACATAAAAGCCTTTTCCCATAAGTGCAAGAGCACACGACGGATTGTACTGTAGT
>CAZZYE010001473.1:0-1768 GCA_964658145.1 uncultured Stigonema sp. | reverse complement strand
AAAGGGGGTTTAGGAACTATAGCCCCCCTTTTTAAGGGGGGTTGGGGGGATCTTCTGGGGTTAACCGAGCAGTATTGGGGTGTAAGAGACAATAAATCACCTACACCCCCGACAAGAAAGTCCGCTTTCTGATTGACTCGCCGCTCTCAAGTTGTGAGGTGTTTGATGCGTCGGATAATGTTTTGGGTGCTTGTGCCGATCGCCCTAATAGTGACATCCTGTCATGAAATGATTCCATTTAACTCCTCTGTACCTGAAATTTCTCCAAAAACTCCTGAAAAGTTGCCACGCGGGAAGATTCTTTCGCCTTTGGAACAACAAGTTATTGTAGAAATGAATAAGGCAAGAACGAATCCGGCTGCTTATGCTACTGTGCTAGAAAACTATAAACAGCGCTTTGAAGGCAAGCGAGTCAGAATCTCTAGTCATCTTTATTTGCAAACGACCGAAGGAGTAAAAGCGGTCGATGAGGCGATCGCTTTTCTCAACTCAGTTCACCCAGTGGGACCTCTGAGTGCATCCAAAGGGATGTCGAAAGCAGCTAGGGATCATGTTAAGGATCAAGGACCGAAAGGTATTACCGGTCATTATGGCACTGACAAGAGCGATCCCTTTACGCGCATCAACCGCTATGGAACTTGGAAAACCACTGCGGGGGAAAACATTACCTATGGCTCAAATACAGCACAGGATATCGTCATGCAGTTAATTATTGATGATGGTGTACCCGATCGCGGTCATAGAAAGAATATGTTTAACCCTGCTTTTAAGGTGGCTGGGGTTGCTTTTGGGATTCACTCCACATACAGGCAGATGTGTGTCATTGACTATGCTGGAAAATATTTAGAAAAATCGGCTTAAGTTAATCGAGGAAAATCACTCCTTCATGGTTCGCCACAGTTATACCGCTACAAGTGCCGTACACCTCAACGTCTACGTTCAAGGTGAAGGCTTCCCGATTCTTTGCTTACATGGTCATCCCGGTTCCAGTGCTAGTCTTTCTGTCTTCACGAATCACTTATCAAAACGTTTTCAAACTTTGGCTCCAGACCTGCGAGGATACGGCAAAAGTCGCTTTCACGGCGAATTTGACATGGGTGACCATTTGACCGACTTGGAAGCGCTTCTAGACCGTTATCAAATCAAAAAATGTCTGGTATTAGGATGGTCTCTAGGTGGCATTCTTGCCATGGAACTGGCACTAAAACTACCACAGCGCATTACTGGGCTGATTTTAGTCGCTACAGCAGCCCGACCTAGAGGCAACCATCCGCCTGTCACGTGGCAGGATAATTTTTATACTGGGGTTGCTTCACTTTTGAGTTGTATAAAACCGAATTGGCAGTGGAATATTGAGACGTTTGGCAAGCGATCGCTCTTGCGCTACCTCATCCAACAACACACTCCCATCGCCTACCGCTACATTGCAACAGAAGCGGTGCCTGCCTATTTGCAAACCTCAGGCGCTGCCACTCGCGCCTTAAATACCGCCTTGAAAGCCAGCTACGACCGACTTACAGACCTACAGCAAATTCAATGTCCCAGCTTGGTCCTCAGTGGTGCTCAAGACTACCACATCACAGCAGACTCCAGTTGGGAAACATCTCAGTACCTCCGAGAAAGCCAGTGGCAGTGCTACCCCAATACAGCCCATCTGTTCCCGTGGGAAATTCCTGACCAAGTACTGAGCGACATTGATCGCTGGCTTCTTGAGCATTCGCGTTCTTATTTGTACTAGCTAATTGCTAATAGTAATTAAAGGGAAAGG
>CAZZYE010001472.1:0-1769 GCA_964658145.1 uncultured Stigonema sp. | reverse complement strand
TATCAAAGATGCGGTTATTGTAGACGTACATGCGTTCGGCAAAGACGGACTGAACTTGGCTTTGTATCTCAATGTGAATCAGTAACCAAGTTTCTTCACCATCGCTTTGCCAAACCTTGACTAATTTATCGGCTTCCCGGCGTCCGATTTCCGCATCGCGCACAATTTGCTGGAATTCTTTGTCCAGAAATTCGTAGTCCCGACTCCAGTCAATGTTGGCATGAATCTGGGGAAAAAAGAATGCCATGAAGGGTTGGAAATAGAGGGAGAGTGCTTCTTTCCAAGGGTTGTCGTAGTCAGCACGTTGCTCGGTCATGAGATAATTTTTTAAGATCGGTTTTGCCCTGTCTGGGATGTGAAAAATTGCATAACTTACTCAACCCTGATACGTAAGTGTAATCATACAACTAAATTTTCACCGCGAGGCATGGTAAAAAATACTGCATTGCCAAGGCTAGTATAAAAACGCCGTGAAAACCTATGAACAGCAGGGCTATTTCATTCTAAGAACACAACCCACTCGCCTAGGAATTTATTCCTAGGCTAATAGCTGAAGTCGGCTTAAGCCGACTAGAACGCCTGTTAAATAAGCGTCCATTTCAACGACTTGAGTTCTCAGTCACAACTAGATTTCAAGGTTCTGGTTGAGAATGAAATAGCCCTGCTATGAACAGGCGTTCTTCACTTAGATAGCAATGATGATATTTGTGTATAGTAAATATCTACCACCGTTTGTAACGCTACGCCTCTGATAAACTTTGCTGGCTTCGCTAAAAGTCATATAATTTGCACATTTAAATTAACTAAAATCATTGTGGGGTGGGCCGGAAAGCCCGCCCAGTTTATGCAAGTTAAATGCGCGACAGCTTATCAATCGCCTTGATGTGCTCTGCGAACAAACCAACTCCCCAGTGCGATCGCCTCACGCACTAGTCGCAACGTCATTCTTAGCATCTGGGTATCTTTGCTTGGTATTTTCATTAATTTTTATCTAAATACAACTAAATATTCTTTATCAGTATGGTAAGGAATATTGCATAACCTCTTTGAGCTTCAGAAATATAGAGGATTGGAGCAATGTACGATACTGGAGGAGTTGCTGCATGTAGAGTATGAAAAAGCGATTGAATATTTACATGCTTGGTTCGTGTCTCCACTTTTAGTGCTGAGTCGAGGTTACGGTGAGTTGGGAAATGATTCTAAAGCAATGGAAGCGGTACAAACTTCTTTAGCTTTTGCCAGAAAAGTCCAAAACCCCGCTTTAGAAAAAACAGCACTCAATCTCTTGGGAGATTTACATCGCCTTTTTGGACGCAAGCAAGATGCGATCGCCACTGGTTGATTACGCCAATTGAAGCCGAACTTAAAAATAATAAAATTCAAAACCTAGTCTTTGCACTCGACAGTTCTACCCGCTACATTCCCATGAGTACCTTGTTTGATGGATCAAAATATCTGGTTGAGAATTATCAAATTTCTACTGTAATCTCAGCTAGCTTAACAAATTTGGGAGAACCCTTACCACCAGGTACAGAAAATACACAAGTATTAGCAGTAGGTTTATCAGATAAAGTTACTGGTTATAATGCCTTACCCAATGTACCAAAAGAATTAGAAGCAATAGTCCACGAACACTTTCGGCGCGTCTCTACATTTCCGCCGTCATGTACTAGTGGCGATCGCGTGTGAAGCAACGCAGCTATCATTAGACCTCTCCGAAAAAGAATGTAGAGACGCGAACTTTCGCGTCTCTACAAGGAGTTCAGGTA
>CAZZYE010001471.1:0-1774 GCA_964658145.1 uncultured Stigonema sp. | reverse complement strand
ATCCCCCCTAGCCCCCCTTAAAAAGGGGGGGAAAAGCCCCCCTTTTTAAGGGGGGTTGGGGGGATCTTCAGAGAGTGACGGCTTCTAACTGAACCGTATTGTCTGATAATCGGCAATGAAAGCGGACTTAAGATTATTTTTTTGAACTCAAGTTGTGTGTTGCGTATTTGTCTGATTTTTTGCAGATAAATATTCAGACACTTTGGAGTTTTCAAATGAGAAGATGCTACGGATGTCGTGACCAACTTGCGTCAACAGACCTGACAACAACAATCAACGAACCCAGTAGAGAAATAGTTTTCTGCTGGCGATGTAAAGAGGAAAGAACTTTTGATAAGTTCTGGATTGAATGTGTAAGACAGCGTCGCGCAGCTAAGAAGGAGAGAAACCAAGAAATTGATAAATGACTTATTGTACTAAATATACTTCTTCAACAACAAACCCAACTTCTCCTTTGCCGCCGTTGGAACACTATCCAATCGAGTTAAAATCGCATACTTCAAAGCTGAATGTGCATCACTCAGCGGCGGATTCTCGGAAAGACGTCGCACTGTTTCTTGAATGACCTTCTGAGCATTTACTGCATTTCGCTGCAAATTACTAATCACCATCTCCACCGTCACGCTATCGTGATCTGGATGCCAACAATCGTAATCTGTCACGAGTGCCAACGTTGCATAGGCAATTTCTGCTTCCCGTGCTAACTTGGCTTCTGGTAAATTCGTCATCCCGATCACCGTCGCACCCCAGCTGCGGTAAAGATTCGATTCCGCTTTAGTCGAAAATGCCGGTCCCTCCATGCATACATATGTACCACCTGCATGGCAAGTGACATCTTGTAAGTTCAAAGATGCGATCGCATCCGTCAAAAAGCTTGCTAAGTTCTTACAAATCGGTTCGCCAAAAGCAATGTGAGCGACTATTCCTTCCCCAAAAAATGTCGAAATCCGATTTTTAGTCCTGTCAATAAACTGATTTGGCACCACCATATCTAATGGTTTAACTTCTTCCTTCAAAGAACCTACTGCTGAGGCTGAGATTAAATACTCCACACCCAGGTGCTTCATCGCATAGATATTAGCGCGAAACGGCAACTCAGAAGGTAACAGCGTGTGATTGCGACCATGACGTGCCAAAAAAGCTACCCGTGTACCCGCCAATTTTCCCAAAATCAAAGCATCAGACGGTGAACCAAATGGCGTCTGGACTTGCACCTGTTCTACATCTTTGAGTGCATCCATTTTGTATAAACCGCTGCCACCAATAATCCCAATACGAGCTTCAGCCATTTTCCTTAAATTTAATTATGAGTGAGGAAGAGACGTTCCGGCGGAACGTCTGTACGTCCGTGAGGAGTGAGGAAGTCCTCACTTTTAAAAGTATTCTACCCGTGCATCTAAACCGCGTGAGCGTAATGTTTTAGAAAGCTTTTCTGCATCTGAGCGATCCCTAAATTGTCCAGCATTCACATAAGCGCCCAACCTAGATTTCGCCGGGAAAGCTTCCGGTATATACTGTTGCACTTTATATAGAGTATCATTATTGTGAATTGGCACAACCACTACATAAGTATTCTTAGGAGTAGGATTACCTGCTTTAGGATTTTCTGAATTATTTATTCCTAATGCCTGCCAAGTTTGATAATTTACAAACCCAGTCGGATCTATACCACGATATCGCTGAAATTGAACGACAGCATCTCTAGTTTCCGTACCATAATAGCCACTCACGTCACCGTTAAACAATCCGAACTGCTGCAAACGCTTTTGTACGG
>CAZZYE010001470.1:0-1775 GCA_964658145.1 uncultured Stigonema sp. | reverse complement strand
GAAGGGGCTTTGTAAGCAAATGTTAAAGTAGCTTTTATCAGAGGTTTTTATGGATTATAAATATGAATTTGAAGCAACTCTGAAGGAAGAATCGCCTACTTATGTCAGGCGCCAAGCTGACGATCAACTTTATGAGTCACTGAAAACAGGGAACTTTTGTTATGTGTTTAACGCCCGCAAGACGGTAAAATCTAGCTTGCGAGTTCAAGTGATGAGTCGGCTTAAAAAAGTAGGTGTTGCGTGTAGTATCATTGATATTTCTGGTGGAAATATCCAGCAAACAACTTTGGAGCAGTGGTACGCTGGAATTCTTAACAATATCAAAAAAGACTTCAATCTAGATGTCAATTTAAGAAGCTGGATAAGGGAGCGGAATTGGTTATCTCCTTTAGACCAATTTAGAGAGTTTATTGAATCAATTTTGTTAAGGGAGTTATGTTCAGATATTGTCATTTTTATTGATGAAATTGATAGTGTTCTCAGCTTAAATTTTCCCAGTGATGATTTTTTTGCTTTTATTCGCGCTTGTCATAATCGGCGAGTCGATGTTCCAGAGTACAATCGGCTTACGTTTTGCCTGCTGGGGGTAGCAACACCATCAGACTTAATTGCTGACAAAAAACGCACGCCGTTTAATATAGGTCGAGCGATTGAGCTAACTGGGTTTACACTAGAAGAAGCAAAGGTATCGTTAATTCAGGGATTAGAAGAGAAAGTGGATAATCCCGAAGCTGTTTTAAAAGAGGTGTTGGAGTGGACTCAAGGACAACCGTTTCTGACGCAGAAGTTGTGCAAGTTAGTAATTGATAAAGCAGAAAGTAAACAGCCGAATATCGAGCAAATAGTTCAAAAGTACCTAATCCAAAATTGGCAATCTCAGGATGAGCCTGAGCATTTGAGGACGATACGCGATCGCATCACCAGCAATTCGCGCTCTGCAGGTCGAATGCTGGGAATTTATCAACAAATTTTGCTCACTGGCTCAGTTGCAGCAGATGATAGTTCTGAACAAGGGAAAATGAGTTTGTCTGGATTAGTGGTCAAACAGTCAGGAAAATTAAAGGTTTACAACCGCGTTTATGAATGTGTTTTTAACCTGAGTTGGGTTGAGAAGGAATTAGCAAAGCTGCGACCCTACGCCGAGGCTTTGAAAGCTTGGATTGATTCAGGTTGTACAGATGAGTCGCGCTTGTTGCGGGGAGAAGCGCTAAATGATGCCTCGGTTTGGGCTGCAAATAAAAGCTTGGGCGATCGCGATTATCAATTTTTTACAGCTAGCCAAGAATTGAAGAACAGAGAAATAGAAAAGGCTAGAGAGCTAGAAAAACTGGAAGCTGAAATTAATTTAGAGGCAGAAAGAAAAAAATTAGAAGCTCAAGCGAAAGCTAATAAAATTTTGAAGGCTGCGAATCAGAAAGCCAACAAGCAAGTTCGTTTTGCCGCTATAATCTTCGTAGTTTCGCTTGTAGCAGCAGTGTGGGCGGGAATATGGGCAACAAACACGATTACAGAAACTAGGACAGCGGTAAGATTGGAGCGAGAAGGAGTAAATGCTATAAAACTATTTGAGTCTCAAGAAATAGAACCGTTACTATTAGCCATGCAGACTGGGCAAGAGTTGAAAGAGCTTGTCAACGACGGTCGTCCACTGGAAAAATATCCGGCTGATAGCCCTCAGTTAGCTTTACAGACAATTCTGGATAATATTCACGAGCAGAATCAACTCAATGGGCATACCAGTGCAGTTACGAGTGCTAGTTTTAGCCCAGATGGGC
>CAZZYE010001469.1:0-1776 GCA_964658145.1 uncultured Stigonema sp. | reverse complement strand
TTTTAATTTTTAATTTTTAATAGAACGTAGGGGTTGACGCCCTAACGCCCAACACATCTATCAACCCAATCCAAAATCACCTTATTCACCTCTTCTGGTCTTTCATCATGAGGACAATGCCCCACATTTTCTAGACTAAGCAGTTGCAAATTATCATTGTACTGAGCAAATCGCTGAGCCAGTGCTGGGGGAACAAAGCGGTCTTTTTGACCCCAAATCAAGAGCATGGGAATTTGTAAGGTTGGCAATAATTTCTTGACATTAGGACTAAAGTCAGTACCGATGGAGGCTTTGAAAAGGGCGCTAAAAGCACGAGTAGAACCCGTGTCTTGGGTGGGATCGGCTAAAATTTCTATCAGTTCATCGGTGATCGCCTCTGGGTTAGCATAGGCAACACCAGCCCAGCGACGCAAGAAACTAGGTCGGCGCACCAGGAGAAACAAAGGCTTAAGTAACAACGGAGAAGCAACAAGATTTTTGATTCCCATAACGACGGGTCGCAGGAAAGGAGGGATAGCCTCTTGCTCCAAGGATGGATCGGGCAAACTCATCATCACCAAACCCTGCACCATGTCGGGATGAGCGGCGGCGGCGGCTAAGGAAATCAGCGAACCATTAGAATTGCCTATCAAGATCACAGGTTGACGGATAAATACTTTCCAAAAATCATAAACCTGCTCTACCCACAGCTGTATGGTATAGTTTGCTGGGGCTTTTTCCGAAGCCCCAAAACCTAACATGTCAAGGGCGTAGACTGTGTGGTGTTCACCCAGTACCTCTAAATTATGTCGCCAATGACCAATGGAAGCACCAAACCCGTGTAGCAGAATTAGGGGTGTTGTCTTTTGGTGATTTTGGCCAGGGCGGATGTAAGTGTAGCGGGTTTGCCAGCCTCGCCAAACCCAGTCTCTTTGATTGCCAACCCTTTGCTGCCAATGGATTGTAGTGGTCATAGTTTCCTCCGATACAGTAAAATGTCAATGAGTTTATTAAAATGTTACAATAGTTAAGGTTTGCTACTGTTGTGTAATTTAGATTAACTATTGGACAGAAATGCCTTTAGAGTGAGTAAAATGGCAGATATAACCGACAATGAAACCACTTTATGAATTAGCTATTCTAGTAATATAGGCTTTTTTTTTAGTCCTCACTTATTGGACTATTTTGCTTCTGAGCCATGCCACTCTAGACCAAGCCAAATTCTTAACAAAGAGGTCCCAAAAATCATAATGCCTGTGATTGAGAAAAAAAGAACTCGCGATCTGCCCCAAATAAACGAACGAATTCGCTTCCCAAAAATTCGGGTTATTGATACCGATGGTTCCCAACTGGGAATTATAACCCCGCAGGAAGCAATCCAACTAGCAGAGGAAAAAGAGCTAGATCTGGTGCTGCTCAGTGATAAGGCTGACCCGCCGGTTTGTCGGATTATGGATTATGGTAAATACAAGTTTGAGCAGGAGAAGAAAGCGCGGGAAGCCCGGAAAAAGCAGCACACAGCCGATGTCAAAGAAGTGAAGATGCGCTACAAGATAGAAGAACACGACTACAACGTGCGTGTTAAGCAAGCAGAGCGTTTCCTCAAAGATGGCGACAAAGTCAAGGCTACTGTGATGTTTAGGGGTCGAGAAATTCAGCACAGCGACTTAGCAGAAGAATTGCTCAAACGCATGGCTACGGATCTGGAACCAATTGGTGAGGTGCAGCAAGCCCCCAAAAAAGAAGGGAGAAACATGATGATGCTTATCTCTCCCAAGAAGTAGATGAGGGAGATGA
>CAZZYE010001468.1:0-1777 GCA_964658145.1 uncultured Stigonema sp. | reverse complement strand
TGGGCGCCGTGAGATGCACTGTTCCCTGTTAAGAGTTCCCTGTTCCCTCTGAATTACGTTTCGGTCGAACTTTAATCGAAAACATTCGACAACCGTTTTAAGTTTATTTGACATTAAATTTTTGAAATCACATCAATCGCGCTCGTCCACCGGACATCAGGATACCGGTCATTATCGAGCGGTGTATTTTGGACGCTGGCGTGGGTTGGGGGGATCAAGTCTTATCCGAACAGTATTGTATGAGTAATAGTTTTTCAACCATTAACACTGTTGCTCGTTGGGACTCGGTTGAAAAGTGATAAATTGGTAGACATAAAAAATATATTAAAGTTCGTAGTTGCGCTTTAGCGCACTAAAGCACAACTACCAGCCCTGAAATACTGACCATGAAAATACTGGTACTGAATGCTGGATCGAGTAGCCAAAAGAGTTGTCTGTATGACATTACAGGAGAGGCTCTTCTTGAAGAAGCTTCCCAGCCGCTTTGGGAAGCGAAAGTAGACTGGAGCCATCATCAAGGCATGGCAGAAATCGAGGTGAAAACATCTACGGGTAAACGACTGCATGAAGAAATCCCCGCAGACTCCCGCCAGCAAATTATAGCTCATATGCTGGATACGCTGTGGCACGGTTCCACTCAGGTGATTAGTCAGCCATCAGAAATTGATGGGGTGGGACATCGTGTGGTACATGGCGGACAGGATTATCGCGAGAGTGTGGTGATTACTGAGGATGTTAAAAAGGCGATCGCTCGTCTTGCCAACCTCGCCCCTGCACATAATCCTGTGAATTTAGAAGGCATAGAGGCGATTGAGCAACACTTGGGGAAGGTCAACCAAGTAGCTGTTTTTGATACCGCATTTCATGCCCATCTCCCTGAGGCGGCGGCGATCTATCCTGGTCCCTATGAATGGGTAGAGCAAGGTATCCGTCGCTACGGGTTTCATGGCATCAGTCACCAATACTGCTCTCAACGCGCTGCTCATTTGCTCAATCGAGATTTAGCATCCTTGCGGTTAATCACCTGTCATTTGGGCAACGGCTGCTCTTTGGCGGCAATTGAAAATGGTCGTAGCATAGACACAACCATGGGCTTCACACCATTAGATGGATTGATGATGGGCAGTCGTTCCGGTGCAGTTGACCCAAGTATTCTTATTTACCTGATGCGGCAATCTGATTACTCTGCGGACAAGCTAGACGATGTTCTGAATCGCGCTTCCGGCTTACGTGGAATTTCGGGGGTATCTAGCGATATGCGCACCATTCAGGAGGCGATCGCTCAAGGCAACTCCCGCGCTCAACTTGCTTGGGATATCTACGTCCATCGCTTGCGGTCTTATATTGGTGCTATGCTGGCTAGTCTAAAAGGATTGGATGCTTTGGTGTTCACTGCAGGTGTGGGTGAAAATGATCCGGAAATTCGCGCTGCGACTTGTGAAGCCTTTGCATTTCTGGGGCTAAAAATAGATCCAGAAAAAAATACCCAGAAACCTGTTGATGTAGATATTGCTACCTCTAACTCGACCGTGCGGGTACTGGTGATTCAGACTCAGGAAGATTGGGCGATCGCTCAACAATCTTGGCAACTGTTGAAAAAATGAAGACATTTCTTGATTTGGCATTGCTACTCCCAAATCGGTCTAAGATTACCTATTTTAACCAACCGCAAAGACAAGGCAGCGCGCATGAGGAGGGTTAGCCCGACCTAGGCGACTGCCGCGCGAAGTACACGAAGAAAAAAGAGAAGAAGATCGGTAATCTTGTGGCGGTTCGG
>CAZZYE010001467.1:0-1785 GCA_964658145.1 uncultured Stigonema sp. | reverse complement strand
GGGGGATCTTCCAAGGATGAACATGGTTAACCGAACCGTATTGGATCAACAATCATTAATGCGATGCTGAGATGACAGCTTAGCTTTCTCGTCAGAGCGATCGCTGCTGCAGCTTAGACATTTCATTTTTACAATTTTCTCTATCCTCCTTATTTGTGAATCTCATAATACATATTTCCCAGCCAAGAATTAGCTAATTAAAAGTCAACATATTTATGATAATTCACAGAAAAAATCTATTGATTGTTATGTTTCTAAAGTAGATGATTCTCATTCATTGTGAAAATCGCATAAATACTTAATTTTCATTGATGAGTATATGCGTATATTTGTGTAATTTTATATTACTTATATTATTTATTCGTAGAAATACAGATACACACCTCTCAAGAAACACATTTCGGAACCCATTCCCAGCAATGCTTTCAGAAAATTCCGAAAAATGTGTTTCTTTCATATGTTGCTAGTGGCGTAGTCCGCTAGTAATTTGCTTATATCCAGGGCAAGCGCAGCACACGAATGGTTAACTAAACCGGATTGGGATTTAAGCTGGAATCTCAATAACAAACTCAGTACCCTCACCCAGAATAGAATTGCAACTCAGTTTACCACCGTGGTTTTTTTCGACAATTTGTTTAGCTATAGCTAACCCCAATCCCGTACCTTTGCCAACGTCCTTGGTAGTAAATAAATGGTCAAATATTTTTTGTTTCACCTCTTCGCTGATCCCTTTACCATGATCGCGAATGCGTATTTGTACTTGATGTTCTAGGGATTTTGTGGCGATCGCAATTTGTTGGGGATTGGCTTGGAGTTGAGCAAATGTCAGAGAAAGTGCCATCTCATCAAACATATCAATGGCGTTTGCCAGAATATTCATAAATACTTGGTTTAACTGTCCGGGGAAGCATTCGATTTTTGGCAACTCACCATAGTTTTGGATGATTTGAATCGCCGGACGTTTCTCGTTGCCTTTGAGCCGATATTTGAGAATCAGTATGGTACTATCAATTCCTTCGTGTAGGTTAGCGCTGACTTGATGTTCGGTATCAGCGCGGGAAAAAGTGCGGAGACTGGTGCTGATAGATTTGATGCGATTGGTAGCGTTCTGCATTGTTTCCAGCAGCTTCGGTAAGTCCTCCCTCAGAAATTCAAGATCGATCTCATCAGCATGTTCTTGAACGGGTGTTGCAGCATTGGGATGGTGTTGTTGATCAAGTTCTAGGTGAGACAACATATCCCGAACATACTCGTTGGCATTGTTGATACTGCCATTTAAGAAACCGATGGGGTTGTTGATTTCGTGAGCTACACCTGCCACCAAGTTGCCCAAAGCTGACATTTTTTCCGATTGTACCATTTGGGTTTGGGCATTTTGTAAATTTTGTAGGGCTTGCTCAAGCTCTTGATTTTTGTGGCGGATTTGGCTCTCGGCAGTTTTGCGATCGCTTATATCCCGTAATATCGCTAACCCATGGGCTTTACCTTTGTAGATAAAGGGTACTGCTTTGACTTCAACGTCAAAAAAACTGCCATCCTTCCGTTTGTCAATAGCTTGGGTATAAAATTCTTGTCCTGAACTCAGGGTTTCGATAAAACTATCGAATAGATACAGGTCGTCTGGATGTAGAAAATCTGCTGGTGTTAGACCGAGCCATTCTTCTTGAGTATAACCATGCATTTGGCAAACTGTGGGATTAACGGCGATCGCCTGTCCTGTTTCTAAATCTATCAGGACTTACGCAACTGGCACAAGCGATGGCGCGGCGTAGCGGCGCCGAGCGC
>CAZZYE010001466.1:0-1785 GCA_964658145.1 uncultured Stigonema sp. | reverse complement strand
TAACTCATAACTCATAACTCCTTACCCCTCACTCATGTAAGACTTACGACTTGCCATTCAGAACCCGAAAGTTACGCGCTTGCTGTTCTAGCCTGTTGGCGAGGCGATCGCACACCCGATTGCACAAATCAAAAATCATTTCATCTTCTACTCGATAGTAGGCGCAAGTGCCTTCGCTGCGGCGGCTGAGAATTCCCGCTTGCCACATTACCTTAAGGTGCTTTGACACATTTGCCTGAGAAGTTTGAGTTGCCTCTACCAACTCTTGTACACATTTTTCTTCATCCCTCAGTAGATGCAACAGACGCAGACGCATAGGCTCACTTAACAGGCTGAAGTATTCAGCTATTTGTTGCACAACTTCTGATGGTACAGGCAACGTTTGTTTCATCCGGATTGACCCGCAAGAAAGGAACTAAAGTTTTAACAATGACACATTCGATATATAGATTAATACTTAATCAGGGTTTATGCGCATTAAAGGTTGACCATATTCTACAGGTTCGCCATTTTCTACGAGAATTTCCATGACTTGTCCGGATACTTCGTCGGCTTCGATTTCATTCATCAGCTTCATGGCTTCAATAATACAGACGGTTTGACCCCTACGGACGCGATCGCCCACTTCCACAAATGGCGGTTCGCCGGGTGCTGGTGCGCGATAAAACGTTCCCACCATTGGGGAAGGTATATCAACCAGTCTCTGTTCAAGCGTTGGGGGAGTCGTGACTGGCAGTGGCGCACTCCCAACCACAGGATTATTTTCCAAGCCACGAGTTGGGGTTTGGGATGCGATCGGTGGTGTCACTTGGGGTGCAGGGGGTGAAATAGTAGGTGTCGCCGAACCACCTACCATGCCCAACCCCGCTGGCCCTGGCAATATCTGATTGCTGACGTTTAAAGCTTTACGTACAGTTATCTCAAAGTCGTCACTTTTGAGCGTTACTTCTGCAATGTCTGTTTGTGCAATAGTTACAAGCAGTTGGCGAATTTCATTAAAGTCCAATGGCACAGCTTTTATTTCCTCATGCAATCAGGTAGTAGATAGACTAAGCCGTAAAAAAAAATTGACACCCAAACAGAGATTTAAACTCCTATTAGGGGCTTGTATCGGGATGCACACGAATTCTGATGAGAACAAAGTTACTCCCTACCTTGGTACGTATCATTACGAGTGTCAATGCGGATGCGTTCTCCTTGGGAAATAAACAAAGGAACCATGACTGTTGCCCCAGTTTCCACAATTGCAGGCTTCGTACCACCTGTAGCCGTGTCACCTTTTACGCCTGGGTCCGTTTGCACTATTTCCAAGGTCACAGTGTTGGGCAATTCCACGTCTATTACTTGGTCATCCCACCGGACAACGTTGACTTCCATACCTTCCTTAAGGTACTTGACGCGATCGCCAATCTGAGTTGCGCTCAATCTGCCTTCTTCGTAACTTTCCATATCCATAAAGACGTACTCCTCGCCTTCTTTATAGGTATGCTGCATTGTACTTTTTTCTAGATTGGCTTGCGGCACTGTTTCCCCAGCCCGGAACGTTCTTTCCACTACGCTTCCGTTCTGAGCATTTTTTAGTTTTGTCCGTACAAAGGCAGAACCTTTCCCCGGCTTGACGTGGAGGAATTCTACTACTCGCCATACAGACCCATCTAATACAATCGAAACACCAGGTCGAAAGTCGTTACTGGAGATCATAAATTTTTCGCATTTTAGAAGACAATCGGCATTTATTGTACCTTCCAAGCGGAGAAATTAGTAATTAGTTATGAATCATTAGTG
>CAZZYE010001465.1:0-1786 GCA_964658145.1 uncultured Stigonema sp. | reverse complement strand
TGTAAAGCGGCGATCCCAGGCAATACCTTGCCTTCGAGTAACTCCAAGCTAGCGCCACCACCAGTGGAGATGTGGCTCATTTGCTCGGCTAACCCGACCTTTTCCACAGCCGCCACAGAGTCGCCACCACCGATGATGGTGGTTGCGCCTTGTTTGCTGATGTCGGCTAAGGTGTGGGCGATCGCTTCTGTACCTGCGGCAAACTTATCAAACTCAAACACACCCATTGGACCGTTCCAAATCACCGTCTTGCAGTCTGCAAGGGCTTGTTGGAAAGTTTTCACCGAATCAGGACCAATATCCAGACCCATCCAACCCTCAGGGATGTTGTCAATGCTGACAGTTTGTGAATTAGCATCAGGGGCAAATTTATCTGCCACTACCACATCTGTAGGTAGCAGCAAGTCAACGCCGCGCTGTTTTGCCTTTGCTTCCAAAGACTTCGCCAGTTCTAGCTTGTCGTCTTCTACCAGGGACTTACCGACATTCAAACCACGGGCTTTGTAGAAGGTGAAAATCATCCCACCGCCCAGCAGAAGCTTGTCGCACTTCTCTAGTAGGGTTTCAATCACGCCAATCTTACTGGAAACTTTAGAACCACCGATAATTGCTGCCAAGGGACGTTGGGGATTTTCGATAGCGTTTTGCAGGTACTGCAATTCTTTTTCAATCAAATATCCAGCAACAGAGGGACTGAGGTAGTGAGTCACTCCTTCAGTAGAAGCATGAGCGCGGTGTGCAGTTCCAAAGGCGTCATTTACATACAAATCAGCATTGTCTGCTAATTTTTTCGCGAATTCTTTGTCGTTTTGCTCCTCTTCTTTGTAAAAGCGGACATTTTCCAATAACAGCACTTGTCCATTTTGTAACGCCGCCACTCCAGCAGCAACTTCATCGCCGACGGAGTCATCGGTTTTAATGACTTCTTGCCCCAATAACTCTGAAAGGCGCTTGGCAACCGGAGTTAAACGCAGTTTGTCATCCACACCCTTGGGACGTCCAAAATGGCTGACGAGAATTACCTTAGCTCCCTTCTGCCTCAGATCCTGAATTGTCGGTAGAGCAGCGCGGATGCGAGTATCATCTGTAATGTTGCCTGCATCATCTACAGGAACGTTAAAATCAACCCGTACCAGGGCGCGTTTACCGGATAAATCTGCTGCAGATAAATTTGCTAAAGTTTTTTTTGGCATAGCACAAATCTCCTGATTGCCTTTTTGTTATGTTTTTTAAGTAGACCCATCCAGATTTTACCGGAGTCGGGGGCGCGGAGGTGAAACCAATGTTCAAGACAGTTCTATTTCCAATTGATCACAGCCGGGAAGCACGGGAAGCCGCTGAAGTGGTTGCCAATATCGTGCAAAAGTACAGCAGTCGCTTAGTGCTGCTGAGTGTGGTGGAAGAATCCACCCCAGAGAGCAAGAGTGAAGAGGTAATGTCCTCACCTGAGACAGTTGCCCAACTTCTAGAAAGTGCCAAATCTCTGTTTTCTGAGCTAGGAATTCCAGCCGAAACTATTGAACAGCAAGGCAAGCCTGCCTTCACCATCTGCGATGTTGCAGATGAACTCGGGGCAGATTTAATCGTCATGGGTTGTCGGGGATTAGGCTTGACTGAAGAGGGGGCACATGATAGCGTTACCAGCCGCGTAATTAACCTTTCCCCTTGTCCAGTGCTGATTGTTCCCTAATTTGTAGGGTGCGTTAACGCAGTGTAACGCACCTTCTTAAATTTCATTAGACATCTCCAGAAATTAATTGTGCGTTGTTTACAACCCTTGTAGAGA
>CAZZYE010001464.1:0-1786 GCA_964658145.1 uncultured Stigonema sp. | reverse complement strand
TCCCTACTCCCTGCCTTAGGTTAGTTAATAATGATTGCCAGATTTGCGATGGTTGATTGCAGTAACGCCATCAGATTTGAGTAACTTACCGTTGTCAACGGTTGCATACACAACCCAGTGATCGCCACATTCCATGCGCTTGTTGACCGAACATTCAAGATAAGCTAGGGCGTCACCGAGGATAGTACAGCCATTATCCGCCACGTCTGTGACAAAATTTGCAAAGCGGTCTTCTCCTGGCAGAAAAGATTTACGAAAATGCTTCATGTAGTCTACTACATGATTGTCTTCAGCCATGATATTGAGGGCAAACTTACCGCCTGGGTGCATGAGAGATTCAATCGCCCGGTCTTTAGCAATAGCAACCGTCAGACCTGGTGGGTTGAAGGTTGCTTGAGAAACCCATGCTCCCATCATCCCAGTAGAAACTTCTCCTTGTTTGGCTGTGACCACGCAAACAGAACCAACAATCCGACCTACAGCTTGTTCAACAGGGGTAGCTGCTGTTTGTGGCAAACGCACTTTTTTAGCTTTTTTCAGGGCTTGAGCAAAGTCTGTACCAGTTTCTTCACAAAGCTTAAGAGTGACATCGTCGGGTTTAAACTTGACCCGCAAAGTCTCAAATCCAAAGCGATGACCAGCATCCCGGAGTTTACCTTCTACGAAGTCAATTGCTTCACCACTCCAACCATAGGAACCAAACACCCCAGCAAGTTTGCTGTTGTCACTGATGGATAGCACAGTACCCAAAGCGGTATGAATCGGAGTGGGTGCATTACCACCTATAGTAGGAGTGCCGATGATAAAGCCATCTGAGTTTTCTACCGCAGTGCGAATTTCATCAGATTGAGCAAATTCGCAGTTGATTGATTTTACGCCGACCCCACCTTTGGTCAGTCCCAAGGCGATCGCTTGTGCTAAAGTTGCTGTATTTCCATAAGCTGAGGCATAAAGTAAAGCGACGGTGATGTCGCGATCGGTTTGAGCACGACTCCATGCCTGATAAGCTTTGGTAAGTTCTATTAAGCCGTAGCGGATCAACGGTCCGTGACCAGTAGCATACATTCTTACCGACAGTTCTGAGAGTTTCTCCAGCGCTGCTTGCACATGAGTAGCTTGGGGAGCCATCAGACAGTCGTAGTAGTACCGCTGGTCATCCTTTAAAACATCCCAGTCTCCATCATACGCTTCATCGCCACAGACATTAGCTCCGAATAGCTTATCTGTGTAGAGAATTTGGGTTTGTTGGTCGTAGGTACAAAGTCCTGATGGCCAACGCGGACTGGGCATGGGAACAAATTTCAATTGATGACCCTTGCCTAAATCCAAGGTTTCTTTTCCCCGCATGGTCATGATTTTTAGATCGCTGTCAGGGAAAGCAGCACGCAAATTTGCCGCGCCCGGAAGAGAACAGACAAAAGTTATCTGCGGGGCAAGTTCTAAAAGCACTTTCAGAGTTGCCAGTCGGCTGGGACTAAAATGACCTAGAATCACATAATCCAACCGTTTCAAGTCCAGGCACTTCTGCAATGTTTCTGGATAAATTGCGGTGAAAGTTTCCGGGGGTGGGTCGATAATTGCCGTCTGATCGCCTTCAATTAAATAGGAATTGATGGTAGTACCCCGAGCAAGCGCATATTCAATTTCAAATCGCAGGCGTGTCCAACTGCGTGCTCTGAGTACTGTAGTGTTTGTAGCAATTTGTAAAACTTGTATGTCGCGAGGATTGGAATTGCTCATGGTTGTTGAGTGAAGTGTGAGCAGATAGCTTTATAAATAGCTAATT
>CAZZYE010001463.1:0-1792 GCA_964658145.1 uncultured Stigonema sp. | reverse complement strand
GCTCGACGCGGCTACGCCGCGCCATTGCTTGTGCCAGTTGCGTAAGTCCTGTAATTCAAGCCTGCCTCCGCAGGCTTTGTTTGTGTAGCCCCAGACGAACAGTCTGAGGGCAATTTACAAAAATGGGATGCTCCCTACTCAATTCTCCGGATTTATGCTCCTAACTAAGAAGAGTAGAACAGAAATTTGGTCAAATCAACATGTCAAATTCTGTAAAAACTAACTAAGAAATAGCCTGTATGGGATTAATCAGAGCGCTCATCAAAAAAATGCAAGTACAGGGCGAACAGAAGATAAATATTCATGGAAATTGAAAGGAAAAATTAAGGTTTTCTATGATACTTATAAAAAATCTGCTTCGCTAGAAAGCGCAACATGAAAATTTCGATTCTTTGAATCTGAATCAGAAAATTTGCATGACATCCCACATATCTTTTGTGACAGCAGGATGTGGCTTCTTCAACGCTTTGTGTCAAAGTGATAAGAATCAGATTTTTATGTGTTATACAGTTGACTAAAAATATCTTCAAGCTGTATGAAAAGCAGGGTCTTTCTGATAAATAGGTACGAAAGCGGCATTTCCTGTCATTGCCTTTATTTTCTACCCTGAAGTGGGACATATGGCAATACGGTTTGGATAAGACTTGATCAGAACTAGCTGCTGATCCCCCCGCCTGCGGCGACCCCCTTAAAAAGGGGGTTTCAAGAGGCATAGCCCCCCTTTTTAAGGGGGGTTGGGGGGATCCAAGAAGTATTGGGACATATGGTAGTTCATGAGTTAAGCAAGTCAATTACAAGTAGAGAAAAAGTTGCAGCTTGATCAATTCTCAACTTTGTTATTGATAAGCAAAGGTGCTGATGGAAAGGATGCTATCTTGAGAGCTGCAGGATAGTTTGGTTTGGGAAAACATCTCCCAGTGCCAGACAGTTTAGGGATAAACTCTCGCTAAATTCACCACGATTCTACTAGGAGCGTAGTTTAGCTGTCTGCGGAAATTTCTAGTAAGCATTTAGCCGCCAGCCTTTCGGGTGTGTACGCAAAACGAGCCACCTGTAAGAGAATCACGCGGTTGAGACGTTCTGGCGTTGATACCACCTTCATTTGAATCTATGTAATTACACGTAGATGATGGCTGATAGCATTCATAAAACCAGCACATATCAGTGCTGGAAATATCGATTGGGAAAAATTTTGCAATTAAGATTTGGTAACTAAGATGATCATGTTAGTTAGAGGGTGTGATGAACGCGGTAGTGGCAGATTTGAAGAGCGAAAACATGCCATCGGCTTTGAAATCGCTTGGATGTTATGGGAAGGACGCTATAGTACGACCGCCTCTTATCCTCCCATAGCAGCAATGACTTCGCTGACGGCGCAATTGAACGGTATAATTTCGGCTTGACGACTACCCTCATCCCCATAAGTCAAACGCACCTTGAGATAACTATCCGGCTTGTAAGGCATTCGTTCCGCCCACTCGATTGCGACAATTCCTGGTGTCACTTCAACACCTTCCCAATAGGTTTCTAAGTTCAAGGTGGCGACTTCTCTTGGTTCTAAACGATACAGATCCAAATGGTAAAGGGGGAGGCGTCCTTCAGCGTACTCATTAATGAGGGTGAAAGTTGGACTAACAATCGATTCAGTGATGCCCAATCCGCAGCCGATGCCTTGTACCAAGGTAGTTTTACCAGCGCCTAAATCACCTTCTAGTAAAATTATACTACCCAGATTTAACGATTGACCGAGAGCGATACCAAGCGATCGCGTCGCCACTGCATCAGCAAGGAA
>CAZZYE010001462.1:0-1799 GCA_964658145.1 uncultured Stigonema sp. | reverse complement strand
CTAATTGCTAATTGTTCATTGCCATTAGCCATTAGCAATTAGCCACTAACCACTAACAAATCTACTTTAAATCTCCGCGTTAAGGCGAAGTTCTCTAATATAGTTTTTCAACTGTGCTGCAAAAATTGTATGACTCATGAGTACAAAGCCAAATTTCTCTTCACTTAATTTTAAATTTTCTTCTATTAATCGTTCAGCTAGATACTCCATCCACACTGGATTTTGGAAAAAGCTAGATGCTTGCCTCTCAATTAGCGATCGCCTTTGTAATAACTCCACTGCCTCTAATATTAATCGTTGCGGCACAAAAGGGAAAATTTCTTTTTGCAATTTCCGCACTGAGACAAAATCTGGATTGAAAGCAAGCCAAGACATAATTAACTTTTCTAAATTAGATAAGCGATTAAACTGCTGGTCTAAAATAGCCCGAATCTCGCCAAAAACCATCAGACCCTGTTCTAAAAACTCGGAAAAATTTCCACCAAATAATTCCTGAATAGCTGTAGCAACTAATTTAATAAATAATGGATTGCCAGTATACCACTTAATTATTAGTCTATATTCATCCTCTTTTAAGTTAGTAAATCCTTTAGCCTTAAGAATTTCCCTACTTTCGGTATGATTTAACCCAGTTAATTTAAATGTGCGAGTTGGTAGTGTTCTTCCTTCGAGAGTAGTAATTTCTTGAGGTTTTTCCCGACTGGTTATTAATAAGCAACTCTGATGTTGAGAGTCTCCTATTCGTCTGAACAACTCCCCATAAGCCTCATAACCTTGACGATAGCGGATTTGGGAGAGAACGTAGCTAGAACGGCTTAATTTTTCAGTCTCCGTGTCAGCAAAAGGAGTTCCATCAGCAGAGTCATTGCATAAAATAGAGTCGATGTTATCTAGTATAATGAGACAACGTGAAGAGCGCAAACAATCAATCAATTGTGAAATACTGCTTGACACCGTTTCTGTGTTAAGTGTCTCTTGCTGTTGGGATAAAATGGCTTTTATTTGACTTAAGATAACTTCAAGGGGTGGAGCAAGACGGAGTGATCGCCAGATAACATATTCAAACTTATCCTTAATCTGTTCTGCCAGCTTTACAGAGAAAGCAGTTTTACCAATACCACCCATTCCTAAAAGTACTACTAACCGACAGTGTTCTTCAACAATCCACGCTTGAACTCGAGCCATTTCTGTCTTTCTTCCGTGGAAAATACTAACATCAACCGCTTCGCCCCAGTCTTCTTTATGGGATGAGTTCATCATGGTCAAACTAGTTTCTTTTTTTATATTTGTCTTTACTTGACCGTTAATTTGCTCTATTGGCAAACGAGTTTTTTTATACCCTGCTTCTTCTAGTAAATAAGTGACGCGACTCCAGCTTTTCACTTTAACTGGGTATCCCGCTTGGTTACTCAGCATTTCTTCTATATATTTATATAAGCCGTTGGAAAGGTAAACCCTAACAGTACTGCTACTACGACTTTTATATACTGTATTAGCAATTTCAGCAGGACTAAAACCGCAAAGTAATCCTCTGAGGAATTTCTTTTCAACAGGTGTTAGGGATTTTCCCTTTGGCGATGCCAAATCTATATATAATCTTTCTAATTCCCAATTATTTTTAGCTTCTATAAATTCTTCTATTTTATTTGACTCAGTTTTTATCATCACCGTTATTTATTTAAATTCAGAGGTAACAGGGAACTCTTAACAGTGAAACCCACACTTAAAAGTGTGGGATTGAAAAAAAGACGCCCTTCGGGTGACGCTCGTTCCTCGCTACCGCTTCGCTAACGCCAGTC
>CAZZYE010001461.1:0-1804 GCA_964658145.1 uncultured Stigonema sp. | reverse complement strand
GTGCGGGAGGTAATACTCCCCATCGACTCTACCAAAGAATCAACTGAGACTAAGCGACTTGAAAAAGTTCAGTGGGCTCTCGTTGAGTGAGCAGAAGTTGGCGATCGCCGACGCCGTTGAAGAAGTAGCACAGGATATCGCCTGAAGAAACGGTACGCGCTTTGGATGATTTAGTTCGGCGGGGAGTGGTGCGCTACTTTCCTGTTGCTGAGATTGGACACCGAGTTGGTTTTTATGTATTGTTAGAGTTAATTAAGTTATATTGTTATATCTTCTGAGGGTAGCTCTGTGAAGAAATTGATTAAAGGTCTACGCGAATTCAAAACTAGCTATTTTTCCACACATCAAGAACTGTTTGAACAACTTTCTCTGGGTCAAAAGCCTAGAGTATTATTTATTACATGTTCAGATTCACGTATTGATCCAAACCTGATTACGCAAGCCGAGTTGGGTGAATTATTTGTCATCCGTAATGCCGGCAACATTATTCCACCATTTGGAGCAACCAATGGTGGTGAGGGGGCTACAATTGAGTATGCTGTTCAAGCATTAGATATTCGACAAATTATTGTTTGTGGTCACTCGCATTGTGGCGCAATGAAAGGGCTAATGAAGTTAGACAAACTGCGAGCGGACATGCCACTCGTGCATGACTGGCTAAAGTATGCTGAAGCAACCAGACGACTGGTGAAAGAACACTATAATGAGTACGCTCATGAGGAAGAACTGCTAGAAACCATAATTGCCGAAAACGTGCTTACCCAAATCGAGAATTTGCGCACTTATCCGGTGATTCACTCTAAGCTCTACCAAAAACAACTCAACATTTACGCTTGGATTTATCAAATTGAGACAGGAGAAGTTTTGGCGTACGATCCCCAAACGCACGCCTATGTCCCGCTTGAAAGTCAGCTTTTAGGATCTGAGATAGATGAAACGCTGCTCAACCCGTTTTCAGTTGGCAATGGAGTAAATAGTGCCGCCAAAACCCACGAAAAGGCGATTGAATTGCCTCAGGAACTCGCCATCTCCATACAAGAACGGTTTCCAATGACACAGCTTTCTCCGGATCAGATGGAGCGAATTTATCGAGGATCGAGGTCAGTAAATTGAGAGTGTAGAGTATAGGAGGAAACCAGAATAAACTGGGTATCTAAGCTATACTAGGGAAAAATTCTGTGCAGCACTTGTGACCATAGGTGCTGCCTTCCGAAAGACGGCGTTTATCCGATCGCGATCGCACATTCGTTCAATCATGGTGCCGTACTGCAGCGTCCTAACACACCCTACAAGATAGGTAATTTTCTAGTGATACGTTGGTAAGTAAGTCCGCAGAAATAAACATAACTGCATAACGACTCGTAAAGCGAATATCTCTGCGATCGCGCAGAATATCCAACATGAGCCGCAATTACATTTGCAGTTAGATGCTGCAAAGCAAGTTGTGCAAAAGGATCAGCAGAGTCAGCAAAAAATTACCAGGCAACCTTTAGAAGGTCAAGCTGTGGTGAAACCAGGAGATGTATTGCGTTACACCATTAGTGGCGAAAACTTCAGCGATCGCTCAGTCAAGAACCTCACAATCAATCAACCAATTCCTAAAGGAATGGTGTATACGCTGAAATCTGCCACTGTGAATGCCAAGGACGGTAACAAGATTACCTACAGCATTGATGGTGGACGCAGCTTTGTGGAAAATCCTACTATATAAGGCCGTCAAAAGTCCGAACACTCTACCCCGTGCAACTGCTTCTGGCACTCCTACGAATTCTTACGGCTTTGTCCGCTTCCGCGTCAAGGTGAA
>CAZZYE010001460.1:0-1806 GCA_964658145.1 uncultured Stigonema sp. | reverse complement strand
GTGGAGGTTAGCGGACTCGAACCGCTGACATCCTGCTTGCAAAGCAGGCGCTCTACCAACTGAGCTAAACCCCCTCGAATTCAGGCTAACTTTGTTATTGTAGCTTATAATTTTCTATTGTCAACAGGGATAAAGAAAAAAAATGACCCAAGTTGTTGCAGCATTTTATAAATTTGTCAGGTTGCCAGACTTTGCTGAGAAACAACACCCTCTGCTGTCACATTGCGAAGCGCAAGGCGTTAAAGGGACCATTCTACTGGCATCTGAAGGGATTAACGGTACAATTGCGGGTTTACGTGACAGCATTGACTCAGTTTTATCCTTTCTGCACACTGATCCCCGGCTGGTAGACCTAGAGTATAAAGAGTCTTATGCTGACAGACAGCCGTTTGACCGCATGAAGGTGCGCTTGAAAAAAGAAATTGTCACGATTGGCTTACCTGTCATTGACCCAAATGAGCAAGTTGGTACTTATGTGAGTCCCAAAGACTGGAACGCCCTGATTTCCGATCCAGAAGTAACTGTCATTGACACCCGCAACGATTATGAGGTGAATATCGGTACCTTCAAAAGAGCGCACGATCCTCAAACGACTTCATTCCGCCAATTTCCTGAATATGTTCGCAACCACCTTGACCCCACTAAACATAGAAAGGTTGCTCTGTTTTGTACTGGCGGTATTCGTTGTGAAAAAGCTTCATCTTTCATGCTATCCCAAGGGTTTCAAGAGGTTTATCATCTCAAAGGCGGGATTCTTAAATATTTGGAGTCAGTCCCAGATTCCGAGAGTTTGTGGGAGGGGGAGTGTTTTGTTTTTGATCAACGCATTGCTGTCAGTCATGGCTTAGAACCAGGTACTTATGATATGTGTTCTAGTTGTGGGCGTCCCATTTCTGAAGCTGATAAGATCTCTCCTATGTACCAAGAAGGCATTTCCTGCCCCTACTGTTTTGACAGCCTTACGGAGAAGAAAAAATTAAAAATTAAAAATTAAAAATTAGGGTTTTTAATTTTTCATTGCTAACGTTAACCCATCGGCAATTGGTACTAAGCTGAGGGTGATGCGTGGATCTTGATGCAGCTTGTGATTAAAGGCTCGCATTCTATTGGTTCTGTTATCCTGCACTTGGGAATCTGCGACTAGTCCACCCCAGAGTACATTATCAATGGCAATCAGCCCACCGGGACGGATCAGTTGTAGCGATCGCTCGTAGTAGCCGTCGTAGTTTCTTTTGTCTGCATCGATGAAGGCAAAATCAAAAGTGTTGGCATCTCCTGCAGCTAGCAACCGATCCAGAGTTTCCAGTGCTGGAGCAATATGTTCTTCAATTTTATCTGCCACACCTGCAAGTTGCCACCAGCGACGGGCTTGAACCATGTACTCTTCATTCACATCACAGGCGACAACTTTACCCTCTGGTGGCAACGCCAATGCAATTACCAAAGAACTATAGCCTGTAAACACTCCGATATCGAGAGTTTTACAAGCTCCCATCAACTGCACCAGCAACGCCATAAACTGCCCCTGTTCAGGAGCAATCTGCATTCTACCCATCTGATGCTGCGCTGTTTCCTGCCTGAGTTGGGTTAAGATTTCTGGCGATCGCAGAGAAACTGACAGCAAGTAGTCATAAAGGTGTTTTTCCAGTCCCAGCGTTTGAGTTGTCATTACTGTGCGATCGTTCCTCTCTACAATGCTTATACATTTAAATAACAGTTATTTCACTTAAATAGGAATCTTATTTGATTTTTGAAATATATGTAGGGTGGGCACTGCCCACCAGAACCTGGATGTGGTGGGCAGTG
>CAZZYE010001459.1:0-1829 GCA_964658145.1 uncultured Stigonema sp. | reverse complement strand
ACTATCAACCACCAACTATCAACAAAATTTTATGAGTTTAATTACGCTACAATCTGTTAAAAAAGATTTTGGGATCAAGGAAATTTTAAGAGATGCCAGTTTTAGTCTGGATGCTAGTGATAAAGTTGGCTTAATCGGCACTAACGGTTCTGGTAAGTCAACGTTATTAAAAATGATTGCCGGACTAGAACCAATTGACAGTGGTCAAATTTTAGTCAACTCTGGTGCTAAAATTATCTATCTGCCCCAGCAGCCAGACTTAGATGAAAATCGCACAGTTATAGAGCAAGTCTTTGCTGATAGTGGCGAACAAATGCCTTTGGTGCGTGAGTATGAAGAACTTTCTGATAAATTAGCCCACGTACCGGATGATAAGCAGTTGATGGCACGTTTGTCTTCCGTTATGCAGCGCATGGAAGCAACAGGCGCTTGGGAATTAGAAACTAATGCTAAAATCATTCTTACAAAGTTAGGAATTACAGACTTTAATGCGGTGATCGGCACTTTATCTGGTGGTTATCGCAAGCGCGTTGCTTTAGCCGCAGCTTTGCTGTCAGAACCAGATTTGTTACTGATGGATGAGCCAACAAACCATCTGGATGCGCTTTCTGTGGAGTGGTTGCAGAGTTATTTGAACCGCTATCACGGCGCACTATTGCTAATAACACACGACCGTTATTTTCTAGATCGCGTTACCAATCGGATCATCGAAATTGACCGAGGAGATATTTATAGTTACGCGGGTAATTATTCATATTACCTAGAAAAGAAAGCACTAGCTGAAGAATCTGCTGTTAGCACTCAACGCAAACATCAAGGTGTATTGCGGCGCGAGTTGGAATGGCTAAAACGAGGACCAAAAGCGCGTAGCACCAAACAAAAAGCTAGAATTGATCGCGCTCATGCTTTGCAGGAAACTGAGTTTAAACAAGTTCAGGGTAAAGTAGATATTTCTACAGTAAGTCGTCGCATTGGCAAAAAAGTTATCGAACTTAATAATGTATCTAAAGCTTATAATGGACGCACCTTAATTAAGGATTTTACCTATGAATTTAGCCCAGAAGACCACCTGGGGATCATTGGTGCTAACGGCGCGGGTAAATCTACGTTAATGGATATGATCACAGGGCGCGTTCAGCCTGATTCTGGCAGGGTGGAAATTGGTACTACCATTCACTTTGGTTATTTTAACCAACATTCGGAGGAATTACTCACGGCGTTGAACGAAAATCAGCGCGTGATTGACTACATTAAAGAAGAAGGGGAATTTGTCAGTATAGCCGACGGAACTAAAATTACTGCTTCTCAAATGTTGGAGCGTTTTTTGTTCCCTGGTAACCAGCAGTACGCCCCAATTTCTAAACTTTCTGGTGGTGAAAAACGGCGGTTATTTCTGTTGCGTATTCTCATGAGTGCGCCGAATGTTTTGATATTAGATGAACCAACGAATGATTTGGATGTGCAAACGTTGGCAGTGCTAGAGGAATATTTAGAAGATTTTTCCGGATGCGTCATTATAGTTTCTCACGATCGCTACTTTCTAGACCGCACCGTAGATACAATTTTTGCCCTTGAAGAACTCGGTCAAATCCGCCAATATCCAGGTAATTACTCAGTTTACCTGGACTACAAAAAAGCAGAGGAAGAAAAGCAGCAACAAACTGCCAATACTAAGGAAAAGCCGAAAAATGTTGAGACGCCGCCTGCAACGTCTCAACCTAAAGATACCGACAATAAAAAGCGGCGCGGACTATCAAATTGGCAAAAGCGGGAATTTGAGCAGTTGGAAGGTAAAATTGCCCAGCTAGAAGCAGAGAAAGCAGAAGCAG
>CAZZYE010001458.1:0-1837 GCA_964658145.1 uncultured Stigonema sp. | reverse complement strand
ATCAGGAGATTAGAATCAATCACGGTGCTAAATAGAGTGTATGGTGACAAATGTTCGAGTAGCAGACGAGTACTACCGACAAAATCCTAGATCACATCTCCTCACCCAGCAATGCCTTAATTAAACGCCCGTGGTAAAAATAATTTTGTTTATTCTACTACAGATTTATCGGGTTTTCTGTGTATGATTCAACCCGTTATTTTTATGCGCTCGCCTACTACGCTATAATTCTAGGCTTACAGAGGACACTCAAAATGAAAGCATACGAATTTCCGGCAAAAATCACACATTCAGGAACGCTAGAAGTTCCTGAAGAACTTTTAGACAGTTTGCCCAGCGATCAAGTTGTACGAGTGATTGTGTTAGTTAACGAACCAGTTGAAGGGGAAGAAGCCGATGACAATGCTTTGGGATTTTCAGCAGAAAGCTTTCGTCAATCGTGGCACGAAGCAATGACCGGACAAACACTTCCTCTTTCCCAGTTGTGGGAGGGTATTGAGGTTGACTGAATCATCTCCCATTGAAATTAGACTAACGGTTGAGTTTCAACGGAAGCTTCGTACACTGTCCAAAAAGTATCGCCAGATCCAAAGGGATATAGAAGAAATTTTAGAGCAATTGCAAGCCGGAAATTTCCCAGGCGATCGCCTCTCTAGTGTAGGTTATGAAATCTTCAAGGCACGGGTTAAGAATAGCGACATAAAGAAAGGTAAAAGTGCTGGATATCGACTCATTTATTGGATTCATTCATCGAATACTATCGTATTACTAGATATTTACTCAAAATCTGAACAGGAGGATATAGAAGTCAAAAAAATTCAGCAAATTCTGGTTGAGTTTGAGAGGCAAAGTAATGCAGAACAAACAGAAGAATAAAGCGAACAGAGGACTTCTTTCCCTTTGTGTTCTGAAGAAGGAGACGTCAGCACCCCTTGGTTCTTGATGAGGTCCAGCCAATAATCAAAGATATTCGCTTGCTTTGATCCGACTTGAACTCTCCCCCGGTTGAAACCGGAGGATTCTGAATCGTTGTGGTTACGGCGCGGCATTTTCACGCCCGGAAACTTCCCAAGGGAAAGATGCCTTGGATAGCATCCGCACTTCACCACATCTTCTTCCCTAACCCTAAAGCTAGGTCGGGCAGTCAAAGGTGCCACTATCGGATCGTACGATAAACTGCTGTGCCTGTACCTAGCCCTCTGGATCTTCAAGGTGAAGATTTTACGCTCCCATTGGCAACATGAAAAAAAGTTATTCTTGGTACAACCCCATATCTTCAGTTTTCCTGGTTCTGTTTGGCAACCAATTGGGGCGCGGAGTTTTTCATCCGTGTGCTGCCAATATTATTTTATCAAAAACTGGTTAGTTAAAACTAACACGCTTGCCTTCACCCCCCGAAGATGTGAACCCATTCTTTCGCCTCTATGACATAGTACGGATCAATCGTACGCCCTTCAGGTGTTAGGCATCGGTCTGCTCTAAGCGTGAGCCACCTGTCGGAATGAATGTACCGGGATTCAAGAGTTTTCCATGGACTGACATGCATATCTTATTCTAATCTCCGTTAAAAAAGCATTTGCCTACTACCTTGATTCCTCGCTTCACCAGAGCGGCTCTTCAAGAATTGAAAAAATACTTGCTCGCACATCCTGTATGTGCAATAATCTCTAACGTTACCTAAAAAATACTGTAGCTTTATAAATTTACCGTATTTGAATGAGAAAGAGATAGCACCAATCAATTTTTAGCCAATAGACATCTCCAAAAATTAATTATGCGTTGTCTACAACCCTTGTAGAGACGCGACCGATCGCGTCTCTACATTGTTTTTCGGAGA
>CAZZYE010001457.1:0-1838 GCA_964658145.1 uncultured Stigonema sp. | reverse complement strand
CGTCTTCGCGGTTCATTCAAATAGGTATTCTTCGAGCGGGAAGGGAGTAACTTAATTCAATTGCCTCAAGCTTGGTTAGAATCTTTAATCTTTATTTTCTGTTTATTGAACCACAGATTGCCGTAGGGGCGGGGGAACCCCGCCCTTGCCCTTACCCTTAGCCTACGATTTAAATCGCAGCCTAGTTACACCGTAGTGCTTATCTAAAGTTGTAGCCAACTCCTAATGATATCCCTATATCTGTATCATTGAGAAAAGCCGCATTGACAGCACCATTGAGCGTAAATCGACGACCCAAAGGCACATCTACACCACCAGTTACCAGTGCACCAACGTCGCCGTCATTACCAGTATCAATAGCTACGCCGGCACCTATGTAAGGAGCGAGAGTAAACACTCGTCCAGCAACAGGATCTGTTGGTCGTTGGGAAAAGTCAAAGGTAATGGGAAGCAGAACGACGGGATTGCTCCCAATCACTGCGGATGGTCGGAACGATATGTTGCGTGTCAGACCGAGTTTGGTGATCACCATAAAGTTTCCGTCGCTCAAATCGGAACTACCAGATATACCAATGTTGCCAGCAACCCCGATATAGCTTCTGCCACCACGAGTGGCTCTACCAATCTTAGGACCACCATTCGTATTAGCTCCGGGTTGCAACTGACTAATTTTAAAGTCAGGTGGTAGCAAGACTTTATCAATCGGATAAATCAAGCCGTTGCTCGCTTGAATGTTCGACTGTATGACTTTTGCTTTGTTTACCCTAATTTGATTGTTCGCAGCATTCGCTTTAATATTGAGAGATGCGCCCTCTAGCGTTTTCTGCTCTCCTGTTGAGAGTTGACTACCACTTAGTGCGCTAGGAACCACATGGTAAGTCAAAATCTTAATCAGCGCGTCTTTGTTCTCTGGCTGCTGCAATCGCTGAAGAGTGTCTTTAGGCAAAGCAGCAAATGCTTGATCCGTCGGAGCGAATACCGTAAACGGACCTTGTTGTTGTAAAGGACCTGCTAGACCTGCTGCGTTTAATAAAGAAGTCAGGGTTGTAAAGGAATTGCTAGCAGCAGCTAGGGAAACAATGTCGTTACCGGTTTGAGTACTGCCCGGTTGAGTACCGCCACCGGTTCCAGCTACTATATATTGAGCAGCCGCGACGTTGCTAGCAACTGGTTGCAACTGTCCCTGTCTGACCAAAGCTTGATATAAAATTGCTGCAGCATCCGCACGAGTGAGTGCTCCTGTGGGATTAAGCGTTTTCACATCCGGATAGTTAACCACAAAATTGGCTTGTGTTGCTGCAACCACATTATTCAAGGCATAGTTCGGAATTGTTGAGGCGTCTGTATAATAGGTAGTGAGAACATCTGGCGACGCACTGCTAGCATTCAAACCCAAACCACTTGTTAAAGCAACAATTGCCTCTACCTTGGGTATTTGCTGATTGGGTCGAAACACATTCCCTGGATAACCAGCCATAAATCCGGTTTCGTAAGCTTTCTGAATTGCAGGAGCAGCCCAGTAGCTAGAAGGAACGTCTGAAAATCCACCTGCACTTAACTGCCGAACCGGGTTTTGGTTAAAAGCTTTTCCAATCATTGCTGCAAATTCAGCGCGAGTCACAGGTTGATCCGGCTTAAAAGTGCCATCAGGAAAGCCGGCAATCACATTTTTTGCAGCTAGGGCTTGAATAAATGGACTTGCCCAGTAATCTTGTCCAACATCAGAAAAGCTAACCGTTGAAGTTTGGGGTGCGGTGATAGTTGGAGAGTTTGAAGGAGTACCTTGATCTGGAGTTGGAGAGGTTGAGGGAGTCTGAGCTGAAGCTGGAGCAGAAATT
>CAZZYE010001456.1:0-1840 GCA_964658145.1 uncultured Stigonema sp. | reverse complement strand
CTTTCACAGCGGTGACAACACTGGCAGGACAATTTATGAAGACAAGCAAACGTCTTAATTACTATGCAAGACACACCACATATGCTCGAGAAGAAATTGAGGCTGCAGATCACGATGTGTCTCAGTTTAACATCACTCTAAACATGTTCCAAGACAGTATCGATGACCCATCGGCAGAGAACGTAGCATTTGTTCAGGCTGCTGCCGGTTCAAACCTTCCAATTATCCTGTCACAACAAAGCAAAATAGTCCTCCGTGGTGTCGATAGAGTACTCGAGTCGATAAAACCGTTACGCAATGATGTTACTGCATCTCTATTTACAAAGTTGCGGGCACGGTTAAGCTGGGCACTTCGAAAAGACGAACTTGAACCATTGAAGAGCTCCCTGAAATCAATCCAATTGTCTATGATACTCTTTTGTCAATTCTTAATTGTAAAGAGTGTACAGCACCAGGTACGGGTTTTGAAGCAGCAAGGATTGGAAGTGTCAAGACTGCAGGAAAAACTGTGAGCAGAACAAAGGCCCTTGATACAGATCTGATAGATCATCACTGAAGTCACACATGCTGATACCTTATCCACTTCCTCCAGAAAACAGTGCAAAGGAGAATTGCGGTATTGGAAAGCCCGCTGCAGAACGGCTGAACAAAAATTAGAGTCACGAGAACCATACACTTCAGCAGCGGGTCCACCTCGCTTATCAGAGCTGTTACGCACAGTGCAAGACCTGGTAGAAAACGAAAAGAGCCAGCAGCGCAAGGAGAGACGTGAGCTCGGCTCCAATCCGTCATGTTCGATCCATACTTTCCCCACCGCAAGCGCACTGTCCAGCCACTCGAATACAGCCATGTTTCCTCCGCCACTCGAGCTTCGCCGAGACCGAGTAGCGCCCCCATCTTCTGACTCAGGTGCTGGTCCCTCGTCGTCGAAGTCTGCCCCCACGGACGGAGAAAAGGGCTCAACGGTAGTTAATCGACGTGAAAGGGGCTGGGTGCCAACGGCACTATCTGCCGGCGAGCCTGAGCCTGTGCCGCAGGATATTGTTGTTGACGATGGGCATAATCCCGTACGCAATGAGCACCGTGTCCCAAGGATAGCGCCTAGCGCCCGATCTGGCGAGGAGTGAGGTGCGTATTTCAAATGAAGTCCTGCAAGCGGCAGCCCGGGCCGGCTGGCATTTAAGCATCGACTCCGAATTTGCAAGGCTATAACTGTGGGAGCTGCGTTGGGTGAAAAGAACTGGAGATAGCAGGATGGCAATGGGCTATGACGAATATTTCTTTTTTGATTTTATGATCTGGGATCCTGATGCTGGGAACGAGAGTGCTAAAGAGTGACAAGCTGTAGCAAGGCTCCAGGATAGGCTTTGAACCAGGCAATATCGTACTTACCTTGTAGAAAAAGGAAGTACCGAATCCAACTGACGCAAATGCTATGCGCTTAACCTCAACTTCATCTATTCAAGCAAGACTGCATCCTCGATGAAAAAAGCATGAAGTGTTCGCTGCGTTGCGAGAACATCACCAATCAACGCCCTGCATTCCAACCTCAAACAAAGAACAATAGACAAACAAGGGCGTGGCATACAACCACGTTGTAATCTCAAACAAAGAGGAGGAAGAATAAACAAAAGAAACGAAAGACATGCTATTTCTGGAACATTGCCCGTGCACCCTTTGACCTATAGTGTATGGCCTCTTGAAGGATAGAAATGGTAAGTGTGCCGTAAGTGACAACCACACTGGTGACAGATAGAAGTGACTTCACTCAACCGGACCCAACTCTGACACCACGTCCGCATCCGCATTCCCTCTGCGTAGTCACGATAATTCTTCACAA
>CAZZYE010001455.1:0-1844 GCA_964658145.1 uncultured Stigonema sp. | reverse complement strand
TGATCAGTGTGAGCGCAATTTGATAGATACCGAGACCTACACTCAAAAACATTGGCCTAGTTCCTGCCATTGCAGATTGGTGAAGCCCGACATGGCTACCGTGCTGGACATTCTAGATGCTGGGTTCATCCCGGTCGTTCAACTTGCGGCGAACAGCCGCTCCCTCGAGCTCGCTGGGATCCATCCCACTGATAACAACGCAGGCTACATCGCATTCTCCCACGTATGGGCTGATGGCTTGGGAAGCAACACGGAAACGGGGCTACCAACTTGCCAACTTCAGCGACTTCACAAACTCGCAGACAGTCGACTTCAGAATGGTGCATGGTTCTGGATTGATGCCCTGTGTGTACCAAAGCAAGAGCCATACAGAGGAAAGGCGATTCAATTGATGAGATTCACTTACCAAAATGCAGCCGGGGTAATAGTCCTCGATGAAGGTCTAGCTAAGCTCTCAACCAACAGCTCAGAATTGGAGATAGGATGGTCTATATTTGCGTCAGGTTGGTTCGGACGGCTGTGGACCTATCAAGAGGGCTTTCTTCCGCCCTGGGTTGACATTGAACTGGGTGATGGTCTGGTAGATCTCTACGGCGTCATCCAAAGGATTTACAAAATCTACCACGATCGCAAAGCCAGCCCATTTCCTGCAGTTTTCGTAAGAGGTCTGCTCGGCGTGTTACAAAAAGCCCGGCCGCTGGATAAACGCCATTATGAACGCTCAATATCCAAGCGCACAGTTGATTTGTTCAACGCCATGACGCGACGACGAACCAGTCGACCAGATGATCAACTTCTTGTGCTGGGTTTGTTGCTAGACGTCGACATAAAGCCATTGATGGAATTGCATGGGGAAGATAGATGGCAAGCGTTCTACCTCTGCCTCGGTAGAATCCCCTGGACTGTTGTGTTTGACCAAAGGCCTAAAATGCAGATGTCACCTTTCAACTGGGCGCCTTCGACATGGATCAGCTCAGGGAAAGACGAGTGGCTGCATTACGATGAGGAACTGGCTGAGATTACCGAAGATGGTCTGCAAATTACTCTTACAGTCCTAATTTTAGAGAAGACGATGGCCATACCTTCCGCCCCTCTTATAATTGAGGAAAACCAGAACCACTATGAGCTTACTCTTAGTCGCCAAGCGCCGCAACCCACCGAAACTTGCCTACGCAGGTTCAACACTGTCTTCGTCCGCTACTTCAGGAACGACTATCCACAAAACGTCTTACTTAAGAACAGCTCGCTCCTCATGAGAGTTGGGTTGGGACTGAGAGGCAGAGGTAAATCGTCCAATTCAAAGCTACAATATGATTTTGCTGGAGGTTTGGAGATTCGCTTGTTGACTGGTGAGGATGGTGTTCAGGCTGGAAAGGGGAATAATATAAGGGGAAGGTGGGAGGAGGTGAGATGTTGTTTTACGTAGAGGCCTGTGTGGATGTTTGTCTTCTCTGCAGGATATATCGGCTGTGGTGGTCACGATGGAAGGGACTTCTTGTCTGTGTGCGCTTTGACCCGCTTTTTGCCTGCACCTTTTTGTGCTCTACCCCTCTGACGAAACTCTCCTAATCAGACAGGATGGGCGCAATGACCGACACGCATTATTTGGTGCCTGCCAGCGCTGTGGGGGCAAACTATTTTTGAGCCTCCTAATGTACAAATCATCACCTAGCTACTAGGTACGATAAGGTTGTCCGGTAACCAAAAAGAATCAGCTTCAGCACGAGGAATCAACACTCAGACAACGGGTCTTTGAACGCGCATATCTAGGTAGAAGTGTAAGTCTAGCAAGCAGGGCACAGCTAACGCCATCAACCAATCAGCATATATCTCAGCAATATCTA
>CAZZYE010001454.1:0-1846 GCA_964658145.1 uncultured Stigonema sp. | reverse complement strand
CTCAAATGAGAATTTATCTTTACATATTAGCGGGCATCACCTCAGCCTTAATGGGCTGGAATCTAGGTCAATTTTTCCTAACAGATCAGGGATTATTAAAGCAATTTCCAGAAGTAATCCTGTTTCCCTGCATAGCAGTTTCCCTAGCAGTTGGGATGGTGTTAACTGAAATCTTTATCAGTAACCCCACTCGACCAAAATTGAATTTGCGAATTGCTTGGCGTTCCCTCAGTCTTGCGGCTGGACTCGGACTACTTGCAGGCTTAATGGCTGGTGGTATTTCTCAAATATTATTCTTACCCCAGATTCGCGTACCGACACCCATCGTCAGGACGCTAGGTTGGTTACTCATTGGCGGTTCTACTGGGATTGCAGAAGGGGAGACTTGGCGTTGGCGGAGTATTGAAGCTGGCGATCGCAAGCGTTTTCGACAACGCCGCCTCACTAGTTTACTAGCCAGTATTACCGCGAGTCTCACAGCAGCTTTGATATTTGAAATCTTACGGCAACTCATAGGTAAATTCCCGCCAGAGTTGAAAGGTGCTGAAGACCCTATTGGTTTTTCCATCCTGGGACTTCTACTCGGTTTCGTGTTTAGCGTTTCCACATCTCCCAGCTACATGGTAGCACTGCGAGCAGGTGCAGGTTTTGAGTATACCGAGGAAGACATCTATGACAGCATCGATCAATCGCGTCCCACACCACAATATCCAACGATTGAAACGAAAGAGTCCCGATTGAAATTTGTCACCGACAGCGACGCCGAACGTATAGAAGAAGGACTATCAATTCAACTACCATCCAAAGGAAAAATCAGAATCGGTTCTTCTGTGAAGGCACATATTCGACTTCCCGATCTCCCATCGTACATAGCAGACCTAGAACTGAAACCTCGTCAAACATTGTTAGTTCCCAACCCTGTGCTATTCAAAACCATAGAAGTCAATGGCGAACGTTTAAGTTCTCAGAAATCGGTTTCCTTGAAACATAACTACGTCCTAACTTTTTATCCTCAAGATAAGTGGGTCGAAAATGAACATAAATTCTTCAGATTTGTCTACTACAATCGCTTCTTGGACCCACAGGCTTAGTTTATCTGTACTGCTTACTGGTTGTTTGTGCAGTCCTAGTTGGGGTCAAGCTAAAACTGCCGAAATTGTTGGCAGTCCTACAGTTAACGATGAGAGAGTCACTGTTCGTATCAAAGTTAAAGCAACTGATGATAAACCTGCAATGGGTCTAGAAGATACAGATTTCAATTTGTTAGTAGACAATAAACCAGTTAAATTTCGCAAGAAAGATTGGAAAAGTGCTAGGGAAACCACACCGCCACCAGCTTGGATTATCTTTTTGCTAGATTCCAGTGGCAGCATGAACAACAAGGATAGCAGTGGAACCACAAAGTTGGCAGGGGCTATCAATGCGATTCGAGAATTTACAGCAGCTTCGGTAGATCGTGGTTCCAATACCCAAGTAGCAATTGTACCCTTTGGCGAACCGGGACCTCATTGCCAAGGCTATCAAGTCAGCAATGAAGAACTCAATAAATTTTTCCCAGCTGGTGATTTTAAGCTCAGTAACTACCTCGACTACCTTGCGGCTCAAGTCCCTTGTGCTTCAACCAACATTTATGAACCTCTCAGCAAAGCTGTACGCTTTTTAGCTAACTCCGAGGATAAGCGCTTTCAGGATTCTAATCAACCTCAGCCAAAACTTTCCGTGATTCTCTTGTCTGATGGTTATCACAACAAAGCAAATGAAGCACAAGACTTTAAAATTTTGATTTCGCTGTTACTGTACGTTCGCTTATTTTGAGATCCAAAGGGGAATTAAAGCCTTAATATAA
>CAZZYE010001453.1:0-1848 GCA_964658145.1 uncultured Stigonema sp. | reverse complement strand
TAGCAATTAGCAATATGAATATCATTCAAATCCTTCAAGAAGATTATCAAAGATTTCCAGTTAATCAGACTTATAGCATCTACGCTCAAGACGTGTATTTTCAAGACCCGCTTAACAAATTTCGTGGTGTTGAACGATACAAGCAGATGATTAAATTCATCGAGACTTTGTTTATAGACACCAAAATGGATTTGCACAACATTCAACGCTTGGGAGATACAATAAAAACTGAGTGGACACTGAGCTGGAATACACCTCTGCCCTGGAAACCACGCATTTCTATTCCTGGCTGGAGTGAATTACGCCTCAACTCTGTTGGCTTGATTGTTTCCCACATTGATTATTGGAACTGTTCGCGGCTAGATGTGCTGAAGCAGCATTTATTTCCTGGAAACAGTCGATAATGTAAATAAGTGTAAACACTTCTCAGCTAGGATAAAACCATTCATGCGTGTAATTTTGATGACAGGGAAAGGCGGTGTGGGCAAAACCTCCGTAGCCGCCGCCACTGGACTCCGTTGTGCGGAACTAGGTTATCGTACACTGGTTTTAAGTACAGACCCCGCTCACTCCTTGGCAGACAGTTTTGACTTGGAACTAGAACACGCACCGCGACAAATTCGGCCAAATTTGTGGGGTGCAGAACTGGATGCGCTAATAGAACTAGAGGTAAACTGGGGTTCTGTGAAGCGCTATATTACCCAAGTTTTACAGGCACGAGGTCTGGACGGGGTACAGGCAGAAGAATTGGCAATTTTACCAGGCATGGATGAGATTTTTGGCTTGGTAAGGATGAAACGCCACTACGATGAAGGCGAGTATGATGTGTTAATTATTGACTCAGCCCCGACTGGCACAGCACTGCGCCTGCTAAGTCTACCAGAAGTTAGCGGCTGGTATATGCGCCGTTTTTACAAACCGTTTCAAAATATTTCGGTAGCACTTAGACCACTCGTAGAACCTTTCTTTAAGCCGATCGCTGGTTTTTCTTTACCAGACAAAGAGGTAATGGATGCGCCTTACGAGTTTTATCAGCAAATTGAAGCTCTAGAAAAAGTATTAACTGACAATACTCAAACTTCAGTGCGCCTCGTTACTAACCCAGAAAAGATGGTGATTAAAGAGTCTCTCCGCGCCCATGCTTATCTAAGTTTGTATAATGTGGCAACGGATTTAGTAGTCGCAAATCGCATCATTCCTAACGAAGTACAAGATCCTTTCTTTAAGCGCTGGAAAGAAAATCAGGAGCAGTATCGCCAGGAAATTCATCAAAACTTCCACCCTCTACCCGTAAAAGAAGTTCCCTTGTTTTCTGAAGAAATGTGTGGTTTGGACGCTTTAGAAAGGCTGAAAGAAACTCTCTACAAAGATGAAGACCCATCTCAAGTTTATTACAAAGAAACCACTCTCAGAGTTGTCCAAGATAAAAATCAATACAGCTTAGAGCTTTACTTACCAGGGATTCCCAAAGACCAGATTCAATTAAATAAAACAGGTGATGAATTAAATATCACCATTGGTAACCACCGCCGTAACTTAGTATTACCACAAGCGTTAGCAGCACTCCAACCAGCCGGAGCCAAAATGGAGGATGATTATCTCAAAATCCGCTTTACTGATAATAAGAGCGTGAATAATAAATGATGTTGTAGGGTGGGCATGACAACCATAACTTGGTAATGGTGGGCACTGCCTCATTGCTTGCAAAATAAATATGGAGGCAGCAGCCCGCTAATTAGGCATGTTTATCTGGTTTGGGGTAGGGGTATTTCGCTTCTTACCTCTTCCCCGAAAGGTTTCGCTCTCAGTTTTTCTCCTGCATTATAGTTTGGTGTGGCTAGCAGTTTT
>CAZZYE010001452.1:0-1849 GCA_964658145.1 uncultured Stigonema sp. | reverse complement strand
TGCTGTATATAGCAGTCCTAAATCATTCGTGAGAAACAAACAAGCCCGTAACCCTAGAAAAAACTTACCTTTTGGCTCCATTCCCCGCAGGATCGCAATTGAATAGAATCGATCTAATCACTTTACAAGTCTTAATCTTCCCTATTACCGCAGCAGGTAGTAGGGTTAGGGTGAAAATGGACAACCGCGCGATCTACACTCTGCTGCCTACTTCCTGATTGTCCGGACATTCTCGGATAGCAGAGTGCAGATCCCACCCTGTTATATTCGTCCACACCAGTCGTGTTCATGACGAGGCAGTGAGTATGCAAATGCTTAAATACTATAAATTGATAGATTAACAGTATTACATTTCAGTGTCTAAGCAGTTAAGGATAAGGTTGAGAGTTATGTTCAGACCAGAAATTGGAAAGTCCTCGATCAAAAGACGTAATTTGCTTTACGCCTTCTACGGGTTAGTCTCTTTTACTACCTTAGTCAGTTGCGGTATAAACAACGGCAGTACAGGCAGTAGAAGTACAAATAACAGCAGTGCAAACTCGAGCAATAACGGCACCAGTAATAGTAAGGGCAATACCAAGCTCATTCGACTTGGCTACCAAGTTTCGGGTGACCTTGCCCACGAAAAAGGTGTGATCGAAAAACGGTTGGCTCCTCAGGGAGTAGATGTTACTTGGTTTCAATTTGTCTCCGGTCCACCGCTATTGGAAGCGTTAAATGTGGGTAGCATCGACCTGGGACCAGCAGGTGAAACACCACCCATTTTTGCCCAGGCTGCCGGTACCAATCTGGTTTATGTGGTTAACACCCCTCCAGGTACTGGAGAAGGTTCAGCAATTATTGTGCTAAAAAATTCTCCAATCAAAACATTGGCAGATCTTAAAGGTAAAAAAGTTGCCTATTCTCGGGGAACCGCTCAGACCTTTTTTGTAGTGAAAGCGTTGGAAGGGGTAGGACTGACAATTAATGATATTAATTCCGTGAACTTGCCTGTTGCGGATGGACGGGCAGCATTTTTGAACAGGACGGTTGATGCCTTCACAGAAGGTGACCCTAATCTGATCAAACTCCAACGGTCAGGCAGTATCCGCATCTTGCGAAACGCGCAAGGAATTGATACACCGGGAGGTTATTACCTGGCTTCACGGGATTTTACAACTAATAACGCTTTCTTCCTGAAAGCAATTTTGGAGGAGTACTACCAGGTTGGACAGTGGGCAAACAAAAACAGGCGAGCAGCAGCTGAAATCCTCGCACCAAAGGTCAAGACGGATGTGGATACTATGGAGTTGACGTTGACGAGAAGAAATTATGATATGAGACCAATCACTGAAAAGGTGATTAGTGCGCAACAAAAGGTTGCGGATCTTCTGTATCAACTGAAAATTGTGCCAAAACCAGTCGATATTCGAGAAGCAGTCCTAACTTCCCAGCAGTATGCAGCGATCACCCCAGATGCTGTCATGAATAAGGCTTGAGCAAATTAAAAAATAGGCGTTGCTGAATGAAAGTATGAATCACGCGATCGCCTCAAGAAAAGCGGGCGCTACGCGTCCGCAGCGCCACTGAACCATACTTAAGATTCTGCAACGCCCGCAATTGGGCTTAATTACGATGCGCTAACAAATTGGTAAAAGTGGGAGTTTTTTAACGGGAGCATCCAATTTTGCCTGAAGACGAAAGAAAGGGAATTAATTTGCAATACTTAATGTTTGACAAACTAACAATTAGAGTATCATAATAAAAGGAATTTGCTGTACACAGTCTTTAAAAAATTAGCCAACTTACCGTGGTAGCAGTCAACAGTGGCAAAGAATGAAGTTGACTGCCAAAAAGGAGGACAAGGAAT
>CAZZYE010001451.1:0-1872 GCA_964658145.1 uncultured Stigonema sp. | reverse complement strand
TGGTGCTGTATAGGTTCTGGACTGGCAGGGTAGACAGCCAATACGGTTCGGTTAGGGGTTGTTGGTGAGATTTTCAGACGTGTAGAACGCCGCGAGTTCTACAGGAGTTATCGGTATGTGGATTATCTTATCCAAACCGTATTGATCAAGGTTGCTTGGTGTCAAACAGACAGACGCATTACTAAATCGTTAGAGCGATCGCAATACTGCAAGGGCTGAGATAAATTATCAACCGTCAACCTATGTAAAGATGCGATCGGTCGCGTCTCTACACCGATTTAATTCCCACCACAAATTCTTAAGTGAGTAGTATTGAGAGCGATCGCACTTGAGGCGTTGCTAACCAATATAACTTATGGATCCGCGATCGCTCCCGGTTCTGCTATTTAAAGCGTAGTCGTTCTGAGTTTATATAAGTAAAATGACTGGCATAAAATGGCATAATTTGCCATAATAGTCATTGGGAAATTAAGGAATTAAAGCTTGTGAAAAGCATGAATATTTCTCTACCTGACTCTATGCGTGCTTATGTAGAAGATCTGGTAGCCAAGGGTGGTTATAGCAGCGGAGCGCGAGTATTTCCGTGAATTAGTGCGTCTTGACCAAAAGCGCAAAGCACAAGAACGTCTCGAAACCATGTTATTGTTCGGTTTGAATGGCGCTGCAACTGAGATGACCCAGCAAGATTGGGAAGATATTCGTCAAGCGGTGCGAGAGAAAGTTGCCAAGCGGCAAGATTTGAGCCAAGAGTAATAGACATCTCCGAAAAACAATGTAGAGACGCAAAATTTTGCGTCTCCACAAAGGTTGTAGACAACGCACAATTAATTTCTGGAGATGTCTAATGAGTGAGGTAAACAAACGACCGCAAGTTATCCGTGATTTGATTGAACTAGCAACCTACATTGCAGAAGATAACTTGGATGTCTCGGATCGCTTCCTTGCATCTGCCGAAGAAACCTTCAAACAAGTGGCGCAAATGCCAGGGATGGGGAAACCCTGTCAATTTTCTAACACCAGTCTAGCTGGTGTCCGACAGCAAGCTATTAAAGGATTTAGAAAATATCTTGTCTTCTACCGCCTTACGGAGTTAGGGGTGGAAATTCTCCGAGTCATTCATGCGGCACGAGATATTAACCGTTCCTCATGTGGATTTATCACCTTTTCCTTTCCTACACTTGACAAACGTTCAACTTTTTGATCTTAGGGAGGTGAGATATTCTCTAGAAAAATTTGCACAAATAAGGAAACGGAATTCCCCTGGATGTTATTACAATAGTATTACTACCATGAGTCAGCTATTTATGCACATACTAAAGATTCGTAAAGTGGGAAACTCTTTAGGTACAACTTTACCTAAAGAGGTATTACAAAAACTGAGAGTTAGCGAAGGGGATAGTATTTTTGTGACTGAAACACCCGATGGTGTTCACATTACCGCTTATAATCCTGATTTTGAGAAAGCTATGGAAGCTTACAAAAAAGTCAGTAATAAATACAGGAATGCTTTGCATGAACTTGCCAAGTGAAGAGCCTTTTTGGTTAGACGAATCAATGGTTAAAGCCATGCATGGAGATCAACTTGCACAGCATGGAGGGACACCAGGTATTCGTGATGAGAATTTTTTCTCAGCTAGCTTGGCTAGACCTAAACACCTATTAGCTTACGGTGAACCAACACCTACCCTGTTTGATTTAGCAGCAGCTTATGGTTATGGGCTTGCGAAAAATCATGCCTTCACTGACGGCAACAAAAGGGTAGCGCAACTACAAGCCCTTCTCTTCTATTTTACAAAGCTTTATATAGTTAGTATTAATCTCGCCTACCTACTTATAACCCAATACGGTTCAGTTAAGGCGTTGATCCCCCCA
>CAZZYE010001450.1:0-1882 GCA_964658145.1 uncultured Stigonema sp. | reverse complement strand
ACCGCGACTTCTAGTCAGCGATCGCATAGCTCTGCGGGTGAAGAGAATCCATTCTTCGCGTAAGCAGCCATATGGGTTAGTACTACCCATATGGCTGGGGGAGGGCTTCGTTCCGCCCCGTCCACCACGACCCTAAAAACAGCACCTATTTTTGACACTCCCTGTCGGTCGGTCAAAAACAGGTTTGTAAAAAATTACGAGTTGTATAGTTTTAGAAACCTGACACAGTAAGAAGCATAAAGAGTTTTAAAGCAGAATTATGTTTAACGTCACATGCGCGGGCATTTCTGCTAAAACTGGATTCTCCCAGTAGTAAACTAATAAGCAAAGTGTCTATTTTACCTGACGGGGCAGTCTCATGGCATTAGGCTTTAAATCTCGAAATCTTACTACTGAAAGCTCGAAGGCTCTAAGTATAGCTAATGCAACTGCACTTACGGAAAAAATGGAATTAGTTTTTAGCGATCTAAAAGACCCCCGTGTAGAAAGAACCCGCGTCCATTTATTAAAAGATATTTTAATCATTGGAATATTGTCAGTGATTGCAGGAGGCAAAGGATGGGAAGATATGGAGAATTATGGATTGAGTAAATACGATTGGCTGGAAGAATTTTTAGATTTATCCTGGGGTATCCCTAGCGCAGATACGTTTCGACGAGTATTTGAACGTATTAACCCAAAAGTATTTGAGCAATGCTTTCAAAGATGGGTAAAGTCAATAGTTGAAACAGTTGGCGCACAGGTAATTCCTATTGATGGTAAGACTCTTAAAGGTTCCTATGATAGAGAACAGGGAAAATCTGCTTTACATTTAGTCAGTGCGTGGTCAAGCCAGTATCGTCTTGTTTTAGGACAAGTTAAGGTGACAGATAAATCGAATGAAATTACTGCAATTCCTGCATTATTAGAATTGTTAGACCTAGCAGGATGCATTATTACGATTGATGCAATGGGTACGCAAACTGCAATTGCATCTCAGATTTTTCAGGCAAAAGCTGACTATGTTTTATCGCTTAAAGGGAACCATCCTACACTTCATTCACAAGTTAAAGATTGGTTTGAGCAACACTTGCGCTCTGGGTTTGAAGGTATTACTAATAGTTATGACGAACGCATAGAAAAAGGTCATCATCGTACCGAAAAGCGGCAAGTTTGGTGTGTTCCTATTTCTCAACTACCGCCTTTACATAATCAAGATGATTGGCTAGGGCTTAAATGTGTTGTCATGGTTGTACGGGTACGACATCTATGGAATAAAACAACCCGCGAAGTTCAGTTTTATCTAACTAGTTTGGACTGCGATGCTCGTAAACTGGGGCAAGCTATCCGTTTGCATTGGGGTGTTGAAAATGGTCTACATTGGACTTTAGACGTCACATTCAATGAAGATGCTTGTCGCGTCCGTACTGGTCATGCTCCACAAAACCTTTCATTGCTGCGACGGATTGCACTCAACGCATTAAATTTGGAGCAATCGTTCAAGCGTAGTAACCGTCAAAAATCGAATCGAGCCGCTATGGATAATAATTATATGTTGACGATTCTTGCTGCCTGTTTATCCCAATATAATGATGCCTCTAAATCCGCTTGTCAATAGCATTTGAGATGCGCTTACCCTGGGGACGTTATGCGGTTCCGGCTGGTAGTGTTTATGTTCTAGAACAACCTTTAAATCAGCCTTGGTGGGACTGGGATGAGGAATGGTTTCCCAAAGAAGGTTTCAGCTTGAAACGAGTGGGATGTGGTCTGTGTTTGCCAATAGATATTAAAGGAGTTGCTTAATGTACAAAAAAGCTTATGGCATCATTGAAACTCTAGCACCACTGCACGTAGGAGCAACAGCCGGAGAAGAAAGTGGTAATTTAAACCTCATTTTCCGTGA
>CAZZYE010001449.1:0-1882 GCA_964658145.1 uncultured Stigonema sp. | reverse complement strand
TTTGCCAATATTCTTGAGGGTGATGGCTTCCCCACCCCTGTTGCCGACTGCACGGTATAGGGGTAGTGCTTGGTTGTAGTACTCAAGTGCCTTCTGCTTCTCTCCCAAGTCAGAGTAGACACTGCCAATATTGTTGAGGGTGGTGGCTTCCCCACCCCTGTCGCCGACTGCACGGATTAGGGGTAGTGCTTGGTTGTAGGACTCAAGTGCCTTCTGCTTCTCTCCCAAGTCAGAGTAGACACTGCCAATACCCACGAGGGCGAGGGCTTGCCCTGCCTTATCGTCCACTTGCTGCCATAGTTTCAGCGCCTCAACAAATTTTGCTCTAGCCTGTCGCAGAGATTCTGCTGTTCCTTGCTTATACAGTTGAAATCCTTCATCAAATAGTCGTTTTGCCGCCGCACGATTTGCCTGAGAAGAGGTAGCTGATGGCTGTTGTGTTATCTGCAACCCTGTACCTCTCGGTATTGCCCCCACTGACTCAGACCACAAAATCATGCTCAGCAGCAATGTGAAACTGTAGCGGGGAAATAAGCGTGGAAAGCACCAGAAAATCCCCTTAAGCTTTGCGTTACTGTTCATTCTTTAGCCTCAATAGCTTATTAGTTACAGCCGTATCCCTTGCGAACCAATCCTGTTATGAGTAAATTATTTACTTGTCATCAGAAATATTGCGGAATATTTATTGTTATTTTAGGAGTTTGAGCAACATATATCCGCTGTTGTTTCTGTTTTTGCAACAAAGTTGGGTGATTTTATGATTTTTAGGACCTACGCACTATACAAATTAAGCATCATGTGTATGACGGAATTCGGTCGTTTCACACGGACGAGCGATCGCTATTAAACAAAATTGACAACATTGTAAGGGCGCCCAAACCGCGCCCCTACGGTCATATGGTCTACGAATTGCCGTCAAAATCCGAACGCAGACCTTTACTATTTCTGTCAATGCGTAAGTCCTAACTGTAAGTACAGCAGTTTTCATTTATTTAGACCACATTTTTTAGCGTTCTTCTTTGGGACGGGCAGTCGCCTAGGACTTGCTCACACTCATAATGCGCGCTGCCCTCGACTTTGCGTCTTTGCGTGAGGCAAAAAAAGTCTATTTACCCTAATTGGTGTAACTGAAGCGGATGATTGTTTCTAATTTTGTAACAAGGATAAGCATTTAGATATCCTCAGATCTTGCATCATTCTCAATAAGACCGAAACAACCGTGTTTATTAACGACAAATACAGGGTTTCAGCCTTAATTATTTGCAATAAATCCGGTTTTTGATGCTGGTGCAAGATATCAGCGCGATCGCGTCTATGCACGAGTCTTGATGTACTTGGTATCCTACCCCTAAAATAGAAGGCATGGTAGAAAACAAATAAAATCAAATCAAAAAGCGAGAATGTTAATCATGAGTACAGGCATTGTTGTCAAAGTAACAGCCCAAGGAAAGTTAGAAATTCCGCCTGAGGTAATAGCGAAACTTCAACCCTTTACTGAGTATGAAGTTTCGCTCACAGAAGACGAAATTGTGTTCAAAAAAATTCGTGAACCCATGACATTAAAGGAATTAAGGCGGCGTGTTGATGAACTAGGACCAGATCCCGATCAACCGACACTTGAAGAAATTAGTCAGATAGTCAAGGAAGTGCGGCGGGAACTTTGGACTGAAAAATGAGAGTGATTCTTGATGTGAATGTTTGGATTTCAGCCTTACTATGGGGAGGTGTTCCAAATCAAGTCTTGACACTAGCTGAAGACCATAGAATTAGTATCTTTGCGTCTGAAGCTTTATTTATAGAACTAGAAACCACTCTACGCCGTGCCAAAATATGGATTGCAGATGGTTCGACACTTGAAGCACTGCGACGAAAACTCAAAACC
>CAZZYE010001448.1:0-1900 GCA_964658145.1 uncultured Stigonema sp. | reverse complement strand
TCGCGTCTCTACAAGTCTGAAATTCTCACCAACAACCCCTAACCAAACCGTATTGCTTACACTCCAAGGTGCAAGATGTCAGTTATCCTCATTGTCCGTTCTAGAGTTGCGGCTACCAGCATTGGGGTTTCTTGCTCGAAAAAGAGGGTAGCCAAAATTCCTCTAAAACCGGATAGAATTTCTTAGCCAGAGACTCAAATTTTTCTCCTACATTAAAAGGAGAAAAAACTCTATCCCCGAGTCCGTCTGACCAACTATAATTATTTGGTGTTACGTAATTTAAGTGATACATTTTTCCTTTGTAGTGGCAAGATAAAGTTAGGTTTTTATTTTTTGGCAAAAACCTAACTCTAAAATTTTCAGAGAAATGTTTTTGACTCTTAAAAGTTATAACTAACTCATCGTATCTAAATGTTTGGGCTAATAATCGATATTGAGTTTTTGGAAACACTTGTTCCACAACATTAGCTGCTACTACTTGAAATTCTGAAGAAAGCAAAATGTTCATAAAATTTTACCTCAATAATTTATCATCGACTTCTCTGTAAAGATGCAAAAAGCAAGTTTCAGCCCCCGCTTGCGTTCTTGACTACAGGGGGGTCAGATAAAGTGCAACGTCATAGAGAATTGGTATTACGCATTCACGTTGCTTTGCGATCAACTTAATATCAAATCCAGTTGATTAGTCATCAATAGTAGGTTAGTTTACAGCAACTTTTCAGTTGAATAGACCACAATACGATCGTCGGGGCGGGGTTTCCCCGCCCTGACAATGTGGCACGAGTTCAATTGAAAACTACTGTAAGCGCAAAGCAACCTAACAAAAACCAAGATGTGTGTTGGGTTTCGTTACTCTGCCACATTGCTCAAATTTATAAACCGAAGTACGCGAATGGCTCCTCAACCTACTAATATAATGAGTGTTTTACCTAACTTGATATAAATCACAGGTTACGCTAATTCGGCGTGAGAATTCAATCGGGAAAACCCTGATATTTCAGGCGAAAAGTTTCGATAAAACCCAAAGTAATCAGTAATATCATCAGTCGTCTGAAATCATCAACCCCATGGGAATAGCATAAAGCACTAAACCTGCTACATCATAAATGGAGAGCCGCAGAGTTGACAAAATACGAATTACCAATTATTCGGTCAACCTATGTAAATAGAACTTACGCATTGACAAAACCTTACTTGTATGGTATAGTGCATAGGACATAGAAATAACCTCAATGTAGTAGGGTTTTGAACCTAGGGGACATAAGCCGGACTTCTATTTCTTATCTAGGTGTAAGCGAAATCAACTTATTCACTGGCGTTCGATGGAACGTGGATTATAGATAGCTGAAACATGCCCGCGATCGCCGTGGCGCACACTACGCATAATCCGGTGTTTTTGTGAGCGTGCGTAAGTTCTAAGGGTTAAAATCTACTTCTTGATAGTTATTAAAAAGCACTCTAACAGCAATGAGTCAGCCCAAAAAAATCGTCGCGTTATTAAATCCCAAGCTACTATAGGTGTAATAAATACAATTCCAGGTACAATTCCTAGAGCGGCGAGTTCAGTTCCAATTCCATTATGAAAGTTGTACATTTATTTTCTCCTTTAAAGATTCCAGTTACTAAGATTGGGGTTTAAACCTTGCGATCGCCTGCTAAAAACCCCTTCTTTTGAAGGAAATACAGGAACATCACCCGTCCTAGTACCGCTGCGCGTTCGTCAAAAGTCAAAAACGAAATAAAGAAAAGATGCTATTTTCTCTGGTGTGTCTATATGCTGCACATCATCTAGTTGCAGTAGTCGTGCCATTTCAGTATTGCCCCTGTTTAAAAAGTCTTTGCTCCAAAACCGTTACTGTAATTACTCTCGAATTGGCAGCCTCAAAGAAAGCGATCGCTC
>CAZZYE010001447.1:0-1900 GCA_964658145.1 uncultured Stigonema sp. | reverse complement strand
AGCTTTTAGTCATTGACTTATTAGTACATCTGTTCGCGTTGAAAGGGCTGGCATTACCCACCACTACTGATAATGGTGGGCATTGCCCATGAGCTTGAATGTAGCACTCTCTGGGGGAGGTGTTGTAAAACGATCGCCACGCACTTGCTTTATAGCCTGTAGGGAAGAGAAGGTGCGTTACACTTCGTTAACGCACCCTACGCCTGTACTAATTCAACTGCGCTACCTTGCTCAAATTCTGTCAAGAACCTGAACGCCTTCAAAATATAGCTAGCGCACTCTCTGGGAGAGGTGTTGTAAAACGATCGCCACGCACTTGCTTTATCCTCATCATAGCGATCGCCACGAGCCGGATTACCTTCCAACCACGCTAATCGCACAGCGTGACCGATTAACACATCCAACACTATATATGCTTCGATTTGCAAGTTGGGGTTATTTGATGCGATCGCCGCCAATTCCATCAACGTCTCAATACAAACTCGTCGGTACTCTGGAGCCTCAATTTTATTCAACAGATGCTCGACTCGCAAGGCAAAATTCTTTTCCCCCGGTGTCATCTCCGACAGGATCAACTCACTATTCAAACGATTGCGACGTTCTAGTTTATCACCAATCACTACACCTTTGCAATGTTTCAGAATCCGCCAAACTTGCTGAAAAAAGTCTTTTGGCACACGTCCGGTTGTTCCCTCGGCTTCGCGAAACTGCCGCCAACCACCGAGTGGTACTTCTATTTCCTCAACAACTGCTGGTCCCACCACCCACTCAATATCACTTTCTTTTTGCTTGACCTGCAGTGATTCCTGCTGGCGTAACAGGTTACTCATACCAGCGTATTCAACTAATACCTGATGTAACCGCATTTTTACCTCAAAAGGTGAAAGTTGCATCAAGTGTTCATAAGCTTCATCTTGAGTGACATTCAACTCCCGCGCCAGTTTGCTGGTAATCAACAGGATGAAATACCCAACTCTCAGCGTCAGTAGTCCTTTAAACAATTCCGGTTCTGACCTAATTAAACTACTCAAATAAATGAGGATTTCTTGAGTCAGGACGCGATCGCGTCTATCTTCACGACAAAAATGATTGATTTTCTCGACAATTTCACTGTGCGACATCGGCACAGTTATGAGCGATGCTTCACTGTAAGCTTTGCCTACTGCAATTTGCTTACCCCTTACCAAAATCATCGTTACCACGTCTGATAAGCCGATGTCAACCATTTGCCGCAACCCAGCAGCACGACGCACAACTGCCCAGATACCCATTTCCCCAGCTTTGGTGTAGAGTTCATCTAGCAAATCCGCCACCTTTGCTGGACACCCCGGTCCGCCAAAGCCTGTATCAAACTCAAGTCCTTGCAAACGAGTCAAAGTTTGCAACAACTCTATTTGCTCGTAGAGATTTTCCGATGAACGTAAATAAGAAAGCAACAACCCTAAGTTGGTTTCGCACTCCATCTGAAATTCTTGGGTATGCTCTAACTGCCAGTTTTTCTCTGGATGATAAACTAGGTAAGAGCAACGAGGCGCAGCGTCTTTTACTGACGACTGAGAAAATTCAAAATCGTGGAGAAAATCGATCCGTTGTGTCGCTGCCGTTAGCATCAACTGATTAAGCCGCCCCAATTTCACCTGCACACCGTTACAAACACCATCCTTAAGTTCCTGCATCAGCGCCAGCAACGCTTCACTCCCTGTTTCCAACATGGTGTGAGTCAACATAAAAGTTAGAGTTGGACGCCCCAAATCGCTCCAATATTTTTGAATGTAAGCGAGTTCACTTCTAAGTTGATCCACCAAAAAATGGTAATCAAGGGTTAAATAAAACTGCTGGGAATCTAAAAATGAAGGCAAAAAGACAATAGTTTCGCCGCGAACGCGAAAGATTCTGGATG
>CAZZYE010001446.1:0-1903 GCA_964658145.1 uncultured Stigonema sp. | reverse complement strand
CATTCCTTAGAGGTATTGACAAAATGCATAAAACTTTAACCTATCACAGATGGTCCTACCTTTTCTCGTTGCTTTTATCGTTATCTCCTAACATTTGAAGTAATTTTCTCGCAACGACAACCCCCACCACTGCTCCACCAACCACTTGCATTGCCCGCACCGCTGTCTTGCCCCCATTACTAGAATCGAGGTAGCGCTGAAAAACTTCCTCATTCAGCCATTTTCTAGTGACTTTCAAATTATGCACCGGAGTTGGCAATAGCTCTAAATAAGTGCCTTGACGGATCAGGTGAGCGAGTTCGCCCTTAACTTCAAAAGTATCGTAAATGTTAGCGGCAGCATCTTCTAACCCTAGTTTCAGGAGCGTTCCGCGTAGGTTAACTCTTGCTGGTTTGAGGTCGTTCCCTAGAGCAAGCGCTTTCAGATTATGAGCGATCGCTTGTCCTTGCTGATACGCTACTTGGGCTGTGGGCGGTAGAGAGCTATCCTTAATACTTACACAATCTCCGCCTGCAAAAACTTCTGGAAAATCAGGAAGTTGCATTGTGGGGGTGACTTCGAGACGACCCTGCTTGTTACGGTGTTCGTCTGGAACCGCCAAGTCTTTAATCAACGGATGGGTAGAAGTGCCCGTTGTCCAGATTGTGGTGGACGCCAAAAGCTTCTCTGACTTGCCATCGCGCTTATACTCGATCAAGTCCGGATGAATAGCAGTGGCTTCTGCCTCCATCAGCATTTCCACCCTGACGGCGCGTTTTTGCAATTGTGCTGCTGCGTTTTCGCGCAGTAAATCATAGGCATCGCCCTTGAGGATTTCCTTTCCTTGGTTGAGCAGTACCACCCGAACTTCTTCCGGCAAGCCTCCCAAAGCCCCATACCACTGGGGTAGCAGATCAGCTAAGGTGGCTGCCATCTCAATGCCTGAAGGACCACCACCAATGATTGCTACTGTTAGCAGTCTGCGGCGTTGTTCTGGATCTTCGATTTGAATAGCTTGTTGCAAACAGTCGCGCAAATGCTTATCAATGGCGATCGCATTTTCTTGCGTCCAGAAAGGAAGGGCATACTCCTTGGCACCCTCAACGCCAAAGTAGCCAGTGACGCTCCCTAAAGCTAAAACTAAGTTGCTGTATTTGTAGCAATCTCCAGAAGTTAATTGGACTTGTCGCTGATGTAGGTCAATGGATTCAACCGAATCTTGAACAAAGATGACACCACTATCACGAAGCAATTCCTCAAAACGCGGTACTACCTGCTGAGCATCCATATCGCCACTGAAATACTCGTAGAGTAAGGGCTTGAAGCAAAAGCGTTCCCCTCGATCAATCAGGATGACAGTTCGAGGATAGTTTTCACGGCTCAGGTGCAGGGCTGTAAAAAGACCAGTGAAGCCACCGCCGACAATCACAGTTTGATAAACTGGGTTATTCATAAAATGGCTCGTTGAAGTTTATCACGTTTGGTAAATACATTTGACTAACGTATGCCACCATGCGATCTGTGTTGAAATATGGGGCAATAGTTAGCTAGAGAAACTTGATGACTCATATTTTCCCCGATTCATTAAGCTGATTAAACAAGCAACATACTTTTCACTCAAATAAATTGAGTTTCAGATAACTTGATACTTCAATTACTAATATTTAGCAGGAATTCTGTGAAGATTGATACAAATGCATAAATTTATTGTTTAACATGAGCATGCCAACTCAACCTACTTCATTATACAAACCTTCAAGCGTTTTTGGTAGGTAATGCTGCGTAATACTTTTGCTCAGTAATGGCTCAACAGATTCCTAAGCATACAAAAAACCCGGATTGGCACGGTGACGCCATACACAAATCCAGTTACTGTACGTTCGCTTATTTAGAGATCCAAAGGGGAATTAAAGCCTTAATATAA
>CAZZYE010001445.1:0-1906 GCA_964658145.1 uncultured Stigonema sp. | reverse complement strand
GCGCGTAGTTCATTTGTTCGCATTGAAAGGGCTGGCACTGCCCACCCTACTGATATTTCAAAAATAAAAGCTGATTCCTATATGAACAAAAAATATTGCTCTTTAGCAATTGTGCCTTTGGCAGTTGCAACAACTTTCTTGCTCAACGCAAGTCAATCCATAGCCAATTTACCGCCATTAATTAAGCGGCAGATTCTCTTTGGCAACCCAGAACGTGCAAAACCGCAACTGTCCCCAGACGGAAAATATCTCACATACCTTGCACCTGATACAAATAACGTTTTGCAGGTATGGATTCGCACTCTCGGTCAGAACGATGACCAAGTGCTGACTGCTGACAAAAAGCGCGGTATCCGAAGTTACTTCTGGACTTATGACGGCGAACAATTAATTTACCTGCAAGACTCAGACGGTGATGAAAACTTCCACTTTTATGCTGTCAATGTTAAGTCGAAACAGGTGCGCGACCTGACGCCGTTCAAGGGCGTGAAAGCAGAAATGATCGCCCTCGATCGCAAATTCCCCACTGAAGTACTGGTGGGGATGAATATCAAAGACCCCCGCAAGCACGATGCTTACCGCATCAACCTGAAAACGGGTAAGGCTACGTTAGAGGTGGAAAATCCGGGTACTGTAGTTGAGTCAGTAGCAGATCCCCAGTTTCAGATCCGTGCGGCTGTCGCGACTACACCTGATGCTGGTTCGACCTTAGCAGTCAGGGAAGCAACTGATAAACCCTGGAAGACAATTCGTACATGGGGACCCGACGATCAAGGTGGTGCAGTTAGCTTCCGTGATGACAAAACGCTGTATATCACAGACACTCATAATGCCAATGCAACAAGACTCTTAGCACTTAACTTGGCAACTGGCAAAGAAACTGTCATGGCTCAAGATCCGCAATATGATGTTGGGGGAATGTTTGTTCATCCGGTGAAGCGCCAAATTCAGGCAGTTGCCTTCAACAAAGATAAATTAGAGTGGCAGGTGTTAGATAACAGTATTGCTACAGATTTTCAAGCACTCGCCAAAGTTCGCCGAGGAGAATTTTCAGTAGTTGACCGTGACCTTGCCGATCAAACTTGGCTTGTTTCTTACAAAACAGACGATGGTCCAGTCTACTACTACACCTACGATCGCACCTCTAAAAAAAGTCAACTCCTCTTCAGCAACCAACCCAAACTTGAAGGGTTATCGCTGGCGCAAATAACACCAATTTCCTATAAATCCCGCGATGGGTTGACTATCCACGGCTACCTAACAACACCAGTAGGTATTCCGGCAACTCACTTACCCACGGTCTTACTCGTACATGGCGGACCTTGGTCACGGGATATTTGGGGCTACAATCCGATGGTGCAGTGGTTGGCAAATCGTGGCTATGCAGTCCTACAAGTCAACTTCCGAGGTTCTACTGGGTACGGTAAACAGTTCCTCAACGCTGGTAACCGTGAATGGGCGAGTAAAATGCACGACGATCTGATTGATGGCGTTAACTGGATTGTTAAACAGGGCATCGCCGATCCCAAAAAGGTTGCGATCATGGGAGGTTCCTACGGTGGTTATGCTACTTTGGTAGGATTGACATTCACACCCGATGTGTTTGCTGCTGGTGTGGACATCGTTGGACCCAGCAACTTACTGACTCTGCTAAAGACTCTCCCCCCCTACTGGGAGTCGGGGAGGGCGATGTTTTATCATCGTGTGGGTAATTTAGAAAAAGAACCAGACTTCCTCAAATCCCGTTCTCCATTGTTTTTTGCCGATCGCATCAAAGCCCCATTGCTGATCGGACAAGGCGCAAATGACCCACGGGTGAAGCAAGCGGAAAGTGAGCAGATTGTTGCAGCAATGCGAGCAAGCAATAAGCCTGTAGAATACGTCGTGTATACAGATGAAGGACACG
>CAZZYE010001444.1:0-1907 GCA_964658145.1 uncultured Stigonema sp. | reverse complement strand
GCTTCGCTTCACGCACTCCTCACCAAAACGCGATAACTTCGTTAAACTGCGCGAGTACACTCCCAAGGAGAGTGGCTGTCGCCAACGCATGTCTTTTTGTAGTCATTTATCGCAATCTTTTGCCAGAAAATTAGCTTGATAGCAAACACATTAGTCATTTGATATGTCGAGTATTGGCGGCGAGTTGACGATTGACGTTCGATTGGCGGCAAGTAAGTATGAAGTGAAAATGCTGGGGATGCGAGTCAAAAAAGAGCGAGACACGCGCAAAGCTAATAAAAAACCTCATTGGAATGCACCATTGGGATATGTGGTTGAGGGTGACAAGTACAAACGCGATGACCGTCCGTGTGTTTGTTTGATTGAAGGGAAGAAAGAGTTAACGCGATCGCAATTAATGCGATTTATATTTGACATTTTCTTGGCAGTAGGTACAGTTTCACAAACTGCAAGACAAATGCACGACATTTTGGGTATTCAAGCTAACGCTGTACTAAAGCATAGAAATGATGAAGTTAACTTGCTTCTAAAAGAACATGAAATTGTATTGGAGAATATCAACAAATCTTGTGGCGGTGGATTAAATCTTCGTTATCCCCACACTGGGTTAAAGTGGTCAGTTTCTGGCTTGCGGTCTACTCTCGTAAATCCTGTCTACGCAGGGGGGACGCTGTACAATACCGTAGTTCCTTCCAAAGGACACAGGAAACCATTCGATGAATGGGAGGTGATCTGGGGCACTCATGATGATGAAGCAATTATTACCCGTGAGGAACACGAAAGCATCAAGTCAATGATTAGGGACAACCGTAAAAATCGATGGGCAACCGAGCAAAAATACACCAACCCATTTGCCAACTTAGTAAAGTGTGTCCATTGCGGTGCTGCTTACAGTCGCCAGTGTAAGAAATTGGTTAAGAAAAAGAATTTTGTCAGACACCACTACCAATGCAGTTTTTACCGTACTGGAGCTTGCAGTAACGGAAGAATGATTTCTTCTGACGAACTGGAAGCACAAGTGATTAATCATCTAGTTTGTGAGGCGGAGCGGTTAGCTGGGTTAGTAGAAAAAGAGGTTGAAGTTCCAGCAGAATCTCCATTCGTAAAAACACTTCGAGCATCTTTAAATACTCTCGAAGCGCTGCCATCAAATCCGGCGATTGAGAAAGCTAAACAAGATATTTTGATGCAGATTGCTGATGCGCTCGCTACAACAAACAATACATCCAAACAATACCTAATTGCCAAAGAACGGATTGTTGTCGCATTTTCAAACCAGAGGTATTGGCAAGGGCTAGAACCGCAGGACAAACAAGCTCTACTTAAAGGGTGCGTAAAGAAAATAATGGTAGATGGCAACATAGTCACTGCGGTCGAATTGCTACACTTGCATTAAGCGGCGCTACACTTGCGGCGTTTGGGTTTGTTCTCCTGTTGCTGTTGCACCTGCGAGGCTTGTTGATGCTGTGCCTCACGTTTCTCAAACTCAATTATAGTTCGAGCCACTAATTCTGCTAAGGTTTCACGTTTCATAATTGATTTTTATCGCTTCTTTGACGATAACTGCAAGGTGAAAAACTTCTGTTAGCTGCAAGCTTTTTGGATTGGCTATCTGGTTGCTCTTTCATAAATGTCGCTGTCATTTTCTTTTTTAGCTTCATCTTGTTTGACCTGCGGTCGCATGAATATATCTATAGCAGTCTTGGCTCAGCTGCTGCTGTATAGTTTCGTAGTATGTACAACCGATGGAGGGCTTTTACAGTTTCGGCATCCCGGCTGCTTATCCCGGTGGCAATTTATTCTGTGTGCGGATTACTTACCACAATAAAAAACCCGCCCCCTGGGGTCAATAGCTTTATTTGTACAACGTACAAGCGTTTTTCAGTTTTGGTTAAGAAACTGTACGT
>CAZZYE010001443.1:0-1911 GCA_964658145.1 uncultured Stigonema sp. | reverse complement strand
TGGGTTTAGAGCCGCACTTTTAAGAAAGATGAAATTCGTTCTGGCGTAGGCGCTCTTAAAAACTGCGTCCTTGCTTCAATCCCACGGCTTAATCCGTAGGATACACTGTTCCCTGTTCCCTGTTCCCTCTGAAGTCCTAATTTGATTATAATTGGTAAGTTCAAAGCCGTTTGTATCTAGCACTTTACGTACTTGCTCACTCAACAAAGCGGCGAGTTCGGCTTCACCTGCGCCTGGTGGTCCATTCAGCGGAACGCCCGCCTTAGTCATTGCTGGGTGGCAATAAATCTCCACTAGGTCTGCCTTGATCTGGGGAATCAGACTCAGCAAGTATTCCTCGGTCACGCAGCCAGTTTGCAGCAACCCGTAGACTCTGTCAGCAAAGGTGATACCCTGAGATTTCAACAACCTCTCGCCATTGCGGCGCAGTCCACCAAACACCCCCGACCAAACTAGCTTATTCAGTATACCACGACGATCAAGCTGTAAATTAATACCTATTTCCTCAGCAGGAAGACGGATAACTTTGATGTCGAACTCCTGTGCCAGTTCAACCAGGATATTTAGTACCACCGGATGCATGTGCATATGTAAATGCCCATCTACATGGGAAAGGGGCAGCCCAGTGGAGCGGAATTTTTCTAATTGGGCGCGAATTTCTCGCCGCAGTTCCTCGCGGGTTGCCTGATGGAATTGATAGCGCAACCCGGTAATTGCGGGGCTGTATGGAAAGTTACCTGTTGCGTCAACCAAGTGAGGAATCAGGTCCGGTGGTAGAACAGCCTGACCACATACTAGAACCAGGTGTAGACCAACTGCTAAGTTAGGGTGAGCGTGTCCGTAGGCGATCGCCTCAACAGATGCCTCACCCGTTACCATCAGACTGGTACTAGTCAGTACGCCTTCTTCATGGGCTTTAATAATCGCGCTGTTAACGCCACAAGAAAAGCCGAAGTCGTCACCATTAATAATGGCGAGTCTTGGAGCCTGCAACATTCTGGTGTTATTGTTCTAAAAATTGGGCTGTCGAGTTGGTCGGACGTCGAGATGTTAGTCTAAGAGTGCGCAGAGCAATTTTGGCAAGTTTAGGGATCAGTCGCGGCTGGAGTAGATTTTTGTCAAAGACGCTCATCCTGCGAGCGTTTTCTTGAAGGCAACTGGATAAAAACAGATCGGGGGTCAAATTATCCATAAAGTTACTAGCTCCGGTGGCAGTGAAACCTTCTTGTTGGTCCTCCATCGAGCCATCAAAGGCTTTAAGTTTATCTTGAAACGCACGGAGGTAATGCCAAAAAGCATGACCCCCACGCAACCAATTCGCCTTGCGACCCTGATTAATTTGTTCGTAAGTCACCCAATTGACGAAAAACATGATATGTCGTGCTTCTTCGTCAAGAATTGGATTGAATATGTCGAACAATGCTTCAGGGAAGTAGTTAGCTTGGTGGGCAATTTCAAAGATGCCAAAGGCTAAGAAAGAGTCGAGGCATTCCCCGAAACCAAAGTCAAGGAAGGCAGTTTTGATATTGTTAGGGAGTACAGGCTCATTCAGTTGGGAAATCTGAATGTCGTAATGGTTAATCAAAAACCCAATGAGTTTGGCGTGGCGGTCTTCTTCCATACCTTGAAGGGCGATCGCTTCTTGTAACAGGGGATCGCTAACCGTCGCCGCAAAGGTGTTAACCATAGCCCCTGCCGATCGCTCTGTACTCAGGGCTTCTTTCCAGAAGGGAATGCCTCGCAAGCGTTCCAAACCGACACTGTCAAGAGTGGGCCAAGGGAGTTGCTCTGGCTCAAACTTTACGTGGCTGTCAATGAAGCTGCGGCAGAAGAGTTCCTTGTGGTTTTCGCTTCCTATTTTCATTTTTGTTTGTTGTTCACATATTGTGTGTGTATGTTGGGGGGGGGGGA
>CAZZYE010001442.1:0-1913 GCA_964658145.1 uncultured Stigonema sp. | reverse complement strand
ATTCATAATTCATAATTTATAATTCATAAAAAAGTGACTCTGAAACTCAGAGCCACCCTGAAAATTTACAACTAAAACCCTCTAAACATTACTTACTTTGTGGTGTAGTTGGTAGTTGAGCTTGCAGCCGTTCCGGGGTCGAAGTTTGCGTGGACGCCTCAGAAATTGGTGTCCATTCAGTGTGGAAGACTCCAGGCTTATCCAGGCGCTCATAAGTATGGGCACCGAAGTAGTCGCGTTGGGCTTGAGTCAGGTTTTGAGGCAAGCGATCGCGTCGATAGCTATCAAAATAATCCAAAGACGCACTAAATGCTGGCACTGGAATTCCCAGTGTTGCTGCTGTTGCCAACACCTCCCGCCAAGCTGTTTGCCTGTCGAGAATCGTCTGCTTAAATTCAGGAGCCAATAGAAGGTTAGGCAGCGCTGGATTTTCACTAAAAGCCTTCTTAATCTTATTCAAAAATCCAGCGCGAATAATACAGCCACCCTTCCAGATCCGTGCCATTTCACCCAGATCCAGTCCAAAATTATACGTATGCGACGCCGTAGCTAACAGCGCCATTCCCTGAGCGTAAGAACAGATTTTCGAGCAATAAAGGGCATCCCGCACCTTGTTGATAAAAGCTTTCCTATCTCCCTCATACTTGCCAGTTGGACCTGTGAGTATCTTCGATGCAGCTACCCGTTCTTTTTTGAAGGAAGAGATAATCCGGGCATTCACCGCCGCGATGATTGTCGGAATAGAAACTCCCAACTCCAACGCAGTCTGTACCGTCCAGCGTCCGGTTCCCTTTTGTCCTGCCGCGTCAACAATCAAATCGACCAATGGTAGATGTGTATCTGGGTCAATGTAGGGAAAAATCTTTGCTGTAATCTCAATCAAAAACGAATTGAGTTCGTCGGTGGTGTTCCATTCAGCAAAAACCTCATGTAGCTGATTATGGTCAAGTCCGACGGCGCTTTTCAGCAAGTCATATGCTTCTGCAATGAGCTGCATATCGCCGTACTCAATGCCGTTGTGTACCATTTTGACGTAGTGACCTGCACCACCAGGACCAATATAGGTCACGCAAGGACCATCATCAACTTGGGCAGCAATTTTCGTGAAAATTGGCGACAAATACTCGTAAGAGCTTTTTGTGCCTCCAGGCATCAGGGATGGACCATTCAGTGCTCCTTCTTCACCGCCACTGACGCCCATACCAATAAAGCGAAAACCCTGTGGTTCTAATTCGCGGGTACGTCGATCCGTATCTTCAAACCAAGAGTTGCCACCGTCGATAATGATATCACCCTCATTCAGCATGGGTGTGAGCTGGTTAATCACCACATCCACTGGACCGCCTGCTTTGACCATAATCAAGATTTTGCGGGGACGTTCCAGGGAGGCGACAAATTCTTCCAGGGTATAAGCGGCTTTGACGTTTCTTCCCTGGGCACGCTCTGTCATGAAAGCATCTGTTTTATCGCGAGAGCGGTTGTAAACTGCGATTGGGAAGCCATTGCGCTCGACATTTAGAGCCAGGTTTTCACCCATAACGGCTAAACCAATCACACCAAAGCTTTGTTCTGTCATAAATTTTCTTGGCTAACTCTTGCAGTTCCTTTTATCTTTAGGGTAGTCCGATATTTTTGCTTCTCCCCTAAAGAAGACATTAAGAGTTAATATATACAGTAAAAATACAGAGTTTACACAGGAAATTAATTTTAATTTGTATCTAAATCAACCATTTTCTGCCAAAATTTGCAAAATGGAAATATCTAGTTAAATGACACATTCAGAGGGAACAGGGAACAGGGAACTCTTAACAGTGTATCCCACGGCGCCCATCCGTGGGATTGAAGCAAGGACGCAGTTTATATGAGCGCCTACGCCAGAACGAATTTCATCTTTCTTAAAAGTGCGGCTCTAA
>CAZZYE010001441.1:0-1919 GCA_964658145.1 uncultured Stigonema sp. | reverse complement strand
CTGTGACTTCAGCTTCTCAAGCAAGGCGATGTTGTGATACCAAGTAATTTGTGCAAGCACCTCTTGCACAAATTGCTCATCCCCGTAAACTTCAGCAAATGCTCTCATATACTTGAGGTTGCGAGGCGAGAAGCCTTTCATCTGTGGAAATGCTTGCTGTAAGTCAGCTGCAAGGCGATTAATGACTTTTGCTCCCCATCCTTGTTGCTGCTGTCGATGGAGAATGTCTTGCCCAATTTGCCAGTAAAGTAATACTAGTTCTTTATTAACAGCAACAGCTGCCCGTACTTGAGCGTTATAAATCCTTGTTTTTAGGTCACGAAGAAAGTCATCATAACCAACGAGATCAGAGGCGCGATCTCTCGATATTTCGGATTTCTCGTCTTTGGGCATAGAGCAGCAACTAGTAGAGTTTTAATGTACTATATATTACATTAAAATTAAGTAAATAGTAAGCAGTAAAAATTAAATTACAGTAGGGTGAGCTATGCCGCGCATGTTATTTAAGAATTTTTACTAATTACTGAAGTTTTTGCGCTCCTAAGCACCGCCTAACAATGGTGCGTTACACTGCGTTAACGCACCCTACATATTTAAGATTTACATTATAAAGTAGTTCTAATGACTAGCGATCGCCCTAGCATATTCTCCTTTTTTGCTGGTTCTGGTTTTCTTGATTTAGGTTTTGAAACCAGCGGTTTTAACATTGTTTATGTCAATGAAATTTTTTCCCCATTCATAGAAGCATACCGCTATTCACGGGCTGCTCTTAATCTGCCATTGCCAGAATACGGATATCACTACGGGGAAGAAGCAGACGTAACAGAACTAACCGAAGAAGTGCAGGTACTACGCCTTTTGGAGTTAGTAAAAGACTGCCGCAAGTCTACTGATCTTGTGGGATTTATTGGTGGTCCTCCCTGTCCTGATTTTTCTATTGCTGGTAAAAACAGAGGACAATTTGGAGATAATGGTAAGCTTTCTGCTGCCTACGTTGAATTAATTTGCCGTACTCTACCAGATTTCTTTTTATTCGAGAACGTCAAGGGTTTATGGAAAACGAAAAAACACCGTTTATTTTTTGAAGGGCTTAAGCAGGAGTTAATTCAGGCAAGTTATGTATTAACAGAGCGGTTAATTAATGCTATTGAATACGGTGTACCCCAGGATCGAGACAGAATTATTCTCATTGGTTTCCGAAATCAGGTAATCAAGGACATGGGAATAAAACTTGTTCAGGACAATTTAATTCCTGAAGGGCTTTTTAATTGGGAAAAAAATATTGTATATCCTAAAGATAAAGTCTTTTCTTACGCTTGGAGTAAGTGTGAACCATTTAAAGAAGATTCTATTCTACCTTGCCCTGATAGTATTCCTCAAGAACTAACAGTTGAATACTGGTTTAAAAAAAATAATGTGCTAAACCATCCCAATGCTGAACACTGTTTTCAACCAAGGGCAGGTATTAAAAGATTTGCGTCGGTTGATGAAGGAGATGATTCACGGAAGTCTTACAAACGTCTTCACCGATGGCGTTATTCTCCTACAGCTTGCTACGGTAACAATGAAGTACACTTACATCCTTACAAAATTCGACGAATTTCAGTGGCTGAAACTTTAGCAATACAATCTTTGCCTGCCAACTTTGTGCTTCCAGATAATATGTCGCTCACGAATATGTTTAAAACCATTGGTAATGGTGTGCCTTACCTAGCATCAAAGGCGTTAGCCCAAACTCTTCTTGACTTTTTAGTTACTGACCGTAAAAACGCTGTCCACTTTTCCTGCATATAGGAATCCTATTTGATTTTTAAAATATATGTAGGGTAGGCACTGCCCACCAAAACCTGGATGTGGTGGGCAGTGCCCACCCAGCCCTTTCAACGCGAACAGATGTACTAATAAGTCAATGACTAAAA